>WQZT01000226.1 GCA_009780595.1 Treponema sp.
ACACCGAAGCCGCGCCTGTTTCACTCGAACATTTCCCCGCGCTGGAAGGCGCGCTCGATCTCATCTACAACCCTGCCCGCACCCGCCTTTTGATGGATGCCGGGGCGCGCGGTCTTGCGTGCGCCGGGGGGCTGCTAATGCTGGTTGGGCAAGCGGCGGCGGCGTGGGAGGTGTTTACCGGGTGCACGATGGAAGCGGGCAAAGAGCAGAACGTTTTGCAAATGCTGCGCCGCCGTATGGAAAACATTGTGCTTGTCGGGATGCCCGGCTGCGGTAAAACCACCGTTGGGAAGCTGCTTGCCGAAAACCTCGGCAAGCGCCTTGTCGATACCGATGCCGAAATTGTCGAAGCCGCCGGGTGTTCCATCCCGGAGATTTTCCAGCGGGAAGGTGAAGCGGGGTTTCGCGCGCTCGAGAGCGAAGTTATCAAAAAGTTCGGGAAAGAATCGGGCTTGGTTTTGGCAACTGGCTGCGGCTGTGTTACCCGTGAAGAAAATTACCGCCATCTGCACCAAAACGGAAGCATCGTATTTATCGAGCGGCCGCTTGGCGAGCTTGCGCGGGAAGGTCGTCCCTTGTCGCAGGGCGATTTGGACGCGATGTACGCAAAGCGGCAGCCGCTGTACCGCCGCTTTGCCGAATGCACGGTGCTGAATGGCGGGGGAATCGCCGCGCTTGATACCGCGCAGAACGTGCAGCTCGCGCTGAATGTGCTTGCTCAGAAAGAGCTGCTGAGGGAGAAGCTGGATGAAACTGCTAGTGATTAACGGTCCCAACCTGAATATGCTCGGTATTCGTGAGCCGGAACTGTACGGCAAAGCTGACTACAGCGCGCTTGAGACGCTGGTACGCGAAACCTGCCGCGCGGAAAATATCGACGTGGATATTTTCCAGTCCAACCACGAGGGCGCAATCGTAGACGCCATTCAAGCCGCGCGCACGCGCTGCGACGCCATTGTCATCAACCCCGCCGCTTATACTCACACGAGCATTGCCATTCTTGACGCGCTGAAAGCGGCGGCGCTGCCGGCGGTGGAAGTTCACATCTCCGACATCAGCCAGCGCGAAGCGTTCCGGCACATCTCGTACCCTGGACTTGCCTGCGTAAAAACGATAATGGGGCAGGGGATTGACGGCTACCGCCAGGCGATTTTGTTTTTGAAAGAACATCTCAATCGATTATAGTTTTAATTATACTTTTAAAATTTCAAGATATGCTCAAAAAAATCCGTTAATTATAATACGTATGAAAATTCTTTTAATTCACTCCGAAAATGATCGTGAGATTATCAACCGTGTCCAGCCTCTATTGAGCGCTGCGAAGGCGGCAATAGATATACTCCCCGTTCAGCCGCATAACAGCGCATCAGGAGACACCAGAAAGCAATTCTCCGCTTTTTTTAGTACCGCCAACCTTGACAAGGAAAAAGCCTCAGCTCAATGTATCACCCACACGCTCATTGTTTCGCCGATTGCCCAGCGCTGGCTGGATTTTCTGGCGGGCTTTTCGTATGGGAATCGGCTGCCCTTGCTCGTGTATGGCGAAGATGCCATTGCCGCCGTTCCCGTTGAGTTTGCCTCGTTTTTTCGATCACTTACCAGCGACAAATCTCTCGATGAGTATTTCAAGGCGGAAAGTGAAGCGTTTGAAAAATGGAAAACCGCCAGCGAAATAATCAAGGCGCGGGAAACACTCTTGCAGATGGGTATTCCGGTAACCGGGGAATCACTGGCAACGCGCGCCGGAGAAGGCAGCGTTCAGGAAGTGTCGCTGTTTCTTGCTGCGGGCTTTTCGCCTGAAACGCGGAACAAAGCCGGCGTGCCGCTCCTTAATATTGCCGCCCGAAAGGGCAACTTGGAAATTCTTGAGCTGTTAATTCAATCTGGCGCAGAGTTGAATCTACAGGCGGATGATCGCGGTACGTCTGCTATTCTTGATAGTGTAATGGCAAAGCGCTATCCTCTGACCGTTGCCCTTATCGATGCAGGTGCCGCGCTTGACATAAAAAGCAAGGATGGTCAAACCGCGCTTGTTGTGGCAGTTGGAGCGGGGGATGAAAAAGCAGTGGAGGCGCTGCTGAAAGCCGGGGCGGATGCAGACATCGCCGACAGCATGGGCGCAAGCGCCAGAACCTACGCGACACTTTTCAAGAAAAGCGCCATTGTCGCCCTGTTTGAAAAGTACGCCCCGAAAAAAACAGAAAGCTAATGACTGTCAACGAACTGTTTGAAAAAATTTCCCGCGCGCAACACTGTACGGTTTTTACCGGAGCCGGAGTCAGCACGCTTTCCGGCATTCCGGATTTTCGCGGTAAAGACGGCCTGTACACCAAATCAGACGGTGCGGATTTTGTCGATGCGGAAAAGATGTTCGACATAGAATATTTTCAGCACGATCCGTCTTTATATTATAAGGCGGCAGCTTCCCTCATTTACAATCTTGACGAGAGAAAGCCTTCGGTTGTGCATACGGCGCTCGCGGAGCTTCAGCGGCGCGGGCTTGTACAAGCCGTCATCACCCAGAACATCGATTTGCTCCACACAAAGGCAGGCTCTGCCAATGTGATAGAAATCCACGGCTCGCCTGAAGTTCACTACTGTCTGCGTTGCGCCGGAGTGCGGATGCCTTTTGCCGAAGCTGCGGCTGTCGTTCAATCAGGCGATCTTCCCGCTTGCCCCCACTGCGGGCGGGTTCTCAAACCAGCGATTACCTTCTTCGGCGAAGCTCTGCCGATACATGCGATGCGGGAAGCGATGAACGAGGCGCAGCAATCCGACCTTATGCTGGTTTTGGGAACAAGCCTTACGGTATATCCCGCCGCATCGATCCCGCAGTACACAGTCAGGCAGGGCGGAGAAATTATTATCGTCAACAATGTGCCGACACCGCTTGACAATATCGCAGTATTTCGCTTTGATGATCTGCAGGATGTGTTTGAAAAAATTGTGAATGATTGTTTAAGCACGTAATAACGCTGAGGGAGGATCCACATGATACATACCGCCAAATGTCTGAAAGTTTTTTGCCTTGTCGTCGGCATTACCGCTTGTCTTGCCGCTTTTGCCGCGCC
>WQZT01000227.1 GCA_009780595.1 Treponema sp.
GACGCGAGGACACGAAAGCACAAAGCATTGTATAAGAAGCGGAAAGAGATAGTGGAACATTGTTTTGGGACGGTAAAAGCAGTTTGGGGATACCGGCAATTTTTATGCCGTGGGAAGGGGAAGGTCGGTGCGGAAATGAGTTTGGCGTATATAGCGTATAATATGCGGCGCGTTTTCAATATATTCACGGAAAACGGGGGCAGATTGGGGATGGGACTGGGGTAATTTAGGATAGTTTCGCCTGACTGCTGTTAGAGGACAAAAAATCAGTACATTATGACGATGTAAGTGTTGTGTTAGATGGTTGCTTTAAATATTTTTTGCGCAGTCTCAAGCGGCAACACGGAGACGTTTCCGCCCCACCCGCCCCACCCGCCCCGCCGCCGCTGGTATTGTTTTGGCCTTCAAAATTGATTTTAGTCCTCCTACCCATTTGAAAAATATTTGAAAAAAAGTTATGATATCCTTATGGATGAACGCAAAGCTATTATCAGGGAACTCGAAGGGAAAAAGCGTGCTGATACCGAAGCCCGCAGTCGACTGCTGGAAGGGCTCGGCGAAGTTCTTGTCCGCAAGCTGGAAGAGGGCAATTTCTACTCACAAGCCATCGGGGGGATTCTTACCGAATACCACGAACAGCAGAATGAGATAGCCACCGCCGCCGAAGCCATTAAAACGCTCGAAGCGGACGCCCTGCGGCTTAAAGAGCTGGATAACGCCATCGCCGCAAAAGAAGGGGAAAGCGGACGGCTTACAAAGGAGTTTGCAGAAGCCTGCGCCCATTTGGGGAAATTCCTGCGCCAGACTCATATCTTTGACCATTTGTACCGCGAGCAGGAAGAGTTGCTGCTTTCCAAAATCGACGAGCAAGAACAGAAAGCCCGTGACCTTCAGGATCGCGAAGGCGGCGTCATTGCGTGGCTTGGCAAGAATGCGCAAATTGCCGTAACAAAGGCGCTGCTCCTTAAAAACCGCTCCGCTCTCCAAAAACTCTACCGCAGCGCCGGGGAGCAGTTCTTTGCGGCGGATGCGTCCGCTGACGATCCCGCTCTGGCGCTCGACGAGGAAGCCGCCGCTGCTGCCCGTTCCGCCTCTGCGCTCAAAGGCGATCTGGATTCGCTGGGCGCAGAACTTGCCGTTTTGAAAGCCGAGCGGCGCAAACTCGCCGATATCTTTGGTGCGGAAGGCTCTCCGTCCCGCCGCATACAGGCGAACCAAAGGCGCATTGCTGCTATTAGGGAAGGGTTTCCGGGGCTCTACCAGCGGCTTGGATCGCTTGCGGAAAACAGCCCCGGCAAGGAAGCTCTTGAGCCCGTTTTCAGCGACGAAGACAAGGCCGTTCTGGAAAAAGCTGCGTTCCACCAGAGCGCAATTACCCAAAACGAGTTAAAGCTTAAAAAAGTAAAAGCGGAGATAGACATCGACAGCGAAAAGGCAGAGATAGAAAAGATTAAAAAGGCAATCACGCATCAGCGGAAGAAAATCGCCGCCGCCACCGAAGAAATAGGGGAACTGGAAAAACAAATCGGCGATTGCGAACAAAGCATCGAAGCATTAAAAAAGTTCCTGAAAGAAAACGAGTAATAGACTTGTGAGGCAACTAACCGAGTTGCCGAACAAGTCTAATGTGATATTTGCCCTCAGGTACCTGTTATCTTTTTTAGCATACGGTCGTTGTGCCGCCAGTCTTTGCCCGTTTTTACCCGCAGGTCAAGGTCTACCTTCCAGTCGAAAATCGAGTTCAGTTCCTTGCGGGCCGCCTGACCTATTGCTTTGATTTTTTCGCCGCCCTTGCCCACAATCATCCCCTTCTGCGATTCCCGCTCGGTGATGATAAAGGCACGCACCCACAGCCGCTGCTTGGCGGCATCCGTGCCAACGGGATTTGCATCCGGGTTTGTGCGTAATTCCAAGTCTGCAACCTCAACATAAATCGAGTGGGGCAACTCTTCCCGCAGGCGGTTTATCGCCTTTTCACGGATGATTTCGGAAATGCGGAACGAAAGCTCTTGATCGGTGTAATACTCATCGGGGTAAAAACCTTCCCCTTCGCCAGCCATGTCAAAAAGGCAGGCAACAAGCTCGTCTATGCCCTCTTTTTTAAGGCACGAAATCTGAAAGCGCCTGCCTGCCGGAATATCAGGTAGCGTTCTTTCGATAAAATCAAGGAGCGTCTGCGGGCTTGCAGCGGGGCTGTCGGTCTTGTTTATTGAGACAACCGTTCTGTCCTGAATAGCCGCAAGCCGTTGCGCCACCGCCTCTTCCTCCGGACCCGGCGGGCGGGAAGCGTCAAGCACATACAGCGCAATCTCGGCATCCTCCAGCGCCCGGTCGGCAACTGTCATCAACATCTTGTTGAACTTTCTTTCCGATGCGTGCCGCCCCGGCGTATCAACAAAAACCAACTGGCCTTCGCTGCGGGTAAGTATGCCCCGGACAGCGCTCCTCGTGGTTTGGGGAGCGGCGCTGACTATAGCTATCTTCGCCCCGCACAGAAGATTGACAAGCGTGGACTTGCCCACCGATGGCCTTCCAGCCAGAGCCACAAACGCCGCTTTTTTCACCGTGTTCCCCTTGCAGTATCAACAAGATTGCCATTTTTAAGCACCGCGTACACAAGATTGCTGCCGTAACGGTAAAAAATATAATCCAAATCGGGCGCATCCCACACAACGATATCGGCCTGTTTGCCCGGTTCGATGCTGCCAATCTGCGCGCTTAAGTTTATGGCGGCCGCCCCGTTAAGCGTAACGGCGGTCAACGCTTCGGCGGGCGTCAGTTTATATTTCAGACAAGCAAGGTACATCGGGAACTGCAGGTTGAGGTTAGGGCTTGATCCGGGGTTAAAGTCCGTGCAAATTGCCGCCGCAACGCCAGATGAAATCATGTCGCGGGCGCGGGCGTAGTTTTTGTCCAGACAAAACGAGGTCGCAGGCAAAAGGCATGCAATGACGTTAGCCTGTGCCAGCGCGTGAATACCCGCATCGCTTGCCTGTATCAGATGTTCGGCGGAGATGCAGTGCGCGGCGGCGGCCATTTCAGCTCCGC
>WQZT01000228.1 GCA_009780595.1 Treponema sp.
CGTTCACGCAGCGGGGGAATGTGGATGGGAATGACGTTAAGGCGGAAAAACAGATCCTGACGAAAGCGGCCTTTGGAACAGGCTTTTTCCAAATCCATGTTGGTTGCGGCAATAAGCCTGACATCGGTCTTGATAGTTTTCTCCCCGCCGAGCCGCTCCATTTTCTGTTCCTGTATGACACGCAGAACCTTCGCCTGTGCCGAAAGCGACATGTCGCCGATCTCGTCAAGGAAAAGCGTGCCGCCGTCGGCAACCTCGAAACGCCCCTTGCGGCTTGAAACGGCGTCGGTAAAGGCGCCCTTTTCGTGGCCGAACAGCTCGCTTTCGATAAGCGTTTCCGGTATTGCCGCACAGTTCAACTCCACGAAGGGACGCTCGCTTCTCGCCGACGAGCGGTGAATCGCCCTTGCCACAACTTCCTTGCCGGTACCGTTTTCGCCGGTTATAAGAATTCTTGCATCGCTTGCAGCCGACAGTTTTATCGCCTTGCGAATAACGTGCATTGCGTCGCTTGTTCCGATAATTTCGTCGCGGACAAGCATCGTTTTTTTAAGGCTTGAGTTTTCCTCCCGCAGTTGACCCATCGCAAGGGCGTTACGGCATACCGTTAATATCTTTTCCAGCGAAAGCGGTTTTTCCAGAAAGTCGAAGGCACCGCCCTTGACAGCACGAACCGCCATGTCAATGTTGCCGTGGCCTGAAATCATCACGATTTCCAGTGCCGGCCAGCGTTCGCGGATTTGCAGAAGCGCCTCAAGCCCGCCAAGTTTCGGCAGAAGCACGTCAAGAAAAACAAGGTCTACCCTGTTGTTTTCCAGCAAGGCAATACCGGCGACGGCATCTTCCGCACAGAGAACCCCGTACTTTTCGTCTTCAAGAATTGACGCAAGAGTCTGCCTGATGCCCGGCTCGTCATCGATTACCAGTATCGCCGTTTTGCTTTCCGCCATCACCCCGCCTCCCCAAGCGGCAGGTCAACGAAAAACACCGTGCCAATTCCCTCGCTTGAGTTAAACCAGATACTCCCGCCGTGATCGTTGACAATTTTTTCAACAATCGGCAACCCAAGCCCGGTACCCGATTCCTTGGTGGTAAAGTACGGGGCAAAAACCTGATCCGCCTTGTCGTTGGGCATACCCTTGCCGGAATCCTTAAGCGAAATTCGGCAGAAGTCAACGCCCTTTTTCTGCACAACGTCGGTTCTGATTTCAATAGTGCCGGAGCCGTCCATCGCGTCAACGGCATTGATAACAAGGTTGGAAAGTATCTGCGAAAAACGTGTCTTGTCAATTTTAATCACAACATTTTCGGCGGCATGGGCCATGTCAAAAACAACGTTGGGGTATGAACTCTGGTACAGATTTATAACTTCCGGAGCAGCCTCGCCAAACCTTATCGACGACCTTGACGGCTCAAGCGGTTTTGAAAGCGTCCTGAACTCGTTAATCATCGTGGAAAGCCCTTCAGTTTCCTGAATTATCGCAAGCATCGAATCTTCGATAATCCCGCCGACGTCGCCCGGATCGTTGCGCCAGCGCCGCAGAACCCTTTCAGCGGAAAGCTTTATCGGCGTCAGCGGATTTTTAACCTCGTGCGCCAACTGCTGTGCCATGCTCTGCCATATCGAGATTTTTTCCGCCTTTACCAACGCCGCCCTCGACTTCTCCAAATCCTGCACCATAGCGTTAAACGAGCGTACCAGAAGCCCCAGCTCGTCCCGCCGGGTTGACAGCACCTGCACCGAAAAATCCCCGCCAGCAACACGGCGGGTTGCCTCGGTCAGTTCGGCGATGGGGCTGGTGATGCGCCTGGTAATGGAAAACGCAATCATCATTGTCATGAGCAGCGGCGGAATAAAGAAAACGCCGTAATAGAAAAACTCCAGAATCCTAAGGTTGTCCTGCAAAATCTCGACCACCTCAAAACGTTGTGCCTGAAGCTCGATTGCGGCAAGCCCGTGGTCAAACGCCGAACCGAGGCCGTAACTGACAAGCCTAATGTGGTTTGCCCCCGGCGTCATAACGTAGCGGATAAACCCGGTGTCCCGGGGCAGTTCCCGTGCCGGAAACCCGGGCATCTGCGACGGCGGCAGCACAAGCCGCCCGCCGTCGCTGCCGGTAAAGGCAAAGTCCCGCCAACCGTCGCCGTCAAGAACAAAGTCCTGCACCGAGGCAATACCCGGCGGCAACGCCGACGGCAAGGTCGCCGGCAACGCCGCCGACGCACCGGCAGCACCGCCCCCCTCCGGGGGGGGCAGCACGGCATTCCAGTTGGTTTCCCGAATAACCGCTTCGAAGCGGCCAATATGAAAAGAATAGTTTTCAACGGCAAAAAGGCGCGAGGCATCACGCGCGGCGTTGGCGTCAAAACTGCGCCAGAACCTGACAAGCTCGCTGATGGAAATACTTGTAACAATCGTCATCGGCGTTGCGGCAAAAACGGCAATAAGAATAAAGCTCGCCAAAAGCCTAACCCTGAACCTTATCCCAGGGCGGCGGGCGGCAACGTCGCGCATAAGGTTGAAAAGGGAAACACCAAGAAAAAGCAGAAGCACAACCGGGGCGGCAAAGAACACCACAAGACTTAACGTGCTTGGAACAATACCCTCGTGAAGCGTTTCCCAGAAAAACGACCTCGTGAACAATACCGTCAGAACGCAGAGCAGCACGTAGACAAAAACCAGACCCCTGGTATTGCGAAACAGATACTGCGGACGGGTTTTCACGGCACTAATGTCTCCTCATCCTCAAAAAACTTCGATTCGAAAAGGTCGGCAATAATCTTTACCGCTTCCTCTTCCCCCTCACCCTCGGCAACGATGTTTATCACCGTGCCGTAACTCGCCCCAAGAGTAATAACGCCCATAATCGACTTGGCGTTAATCCTGTCACGGCCCCTCTCGAAATGGATGCTGCACTTAAAGTTTTTCGTCTCCTGCACTATCAGCGCCGAGGGGCGGGCGTGAACCCCGGCACGGTTTGAAACGGTTACGGTCTTCTCGGTCATTCTCGTTCCTACTTACAAAGTATTTTCGTGCCAGAAAAAC
>WQZT01000229.1 GCA_009780595.1 Treponema sp.
CCGAGTGTCAGCCCCGCTCCCATCCCAAAGGCATCGACAGCGGAGGCGACAAAACCGTTTTTTGACGCAAAAGCTTCGATGCGGCCAAAGAGAATACAGTTGACAACAATAAGGGGAATGAAAATACCCAACGATTCCCGCAATTCGGCAGGAGCGTATGCTTCAAGGTATAGTTGCAGTACGGTAACAAAGCCCGCCACAATAACAACCGCAGCGGCGATTCGTATTTCATCAGGCAGAATCTTCCGCACCAGCGAAATTGCCGTACTCGCGCAGATCATCATTGCGGTCGTGGCAAGCCCCATCGTAAGGCCGTTTATCGCCGAGGTTGTAACGGCAAGCAACGGGCACAGCGATAAAAGCTGTACAAACACCGGGTTGTTCGTTACAACACCGTTTTTTATCAACTCGCCATACTTCATTTTCCAGCCCTCCTGTTATACCAGCCAATTGCTTCGTTGACGGCGTCGGTTACAGCCCGTGTCGTAATTGTCGAGCTTGTAAGGGCAACCACGTCGTTCTCGCCAGGAGACGAGCGCACAACGCCCAGCCTGACAAGCGGACGGTTTATGTAACGCTCGTAAAACGAGGGATTTTGCGCCCGCGCGCCCAAACCCGGTGTTTCGCTGTGCCTGACTATCCATATTCCGGCGATTGTTTCCTCCGGATAAGAAATGCCTACCATTAGATCGATGCTGCCGCTGTATCCCGGCGAAGAAACCGACAGTACGTACCCTACCTTTTCACCGCCTGAAAAACCCTCAAACACCGCTGTTATCTTGATAAGCCCGATGGTTTCTACGTCTAGTTTCAAGTCCTCAAAACTATCCGCCTGCGGCAATACTGCCGCCAGTGCGGTTTCCTGAGAACGCTTAAGCTGCTGCTGAATTGGTTCAAGCGTACTGCGGTGCGCCACGCTTATAACCGCAATCGAGACAACGGCAGTAACAAATAGTGTTATCGAAGGTTTCAAAAGGTAGTTCATGCTTTCCCTCCCTGCGGCGTGCGCTTGTGCCCGTAAACTCTCGGACGGATGTATTTGTCGATAAGCGGGACAAACAGGTTCATGATGATAATTGCAAAGGACACACCTTCAGGATACCCGCCGTAAACTCGAATAATAACGGTTAGAAACCCGCAACCAATGGCAAAAACAATTTTGCCGTTGTGCGCAAGCGGCGACGTGGCGTAATCGGTCGCCATAAAAAAAGCGCCCAGCATTAAACCGCCAGCCAAAAGTTCAAACAGAACGTTTCCTGTAAAAAACGCGGTTCTGCCGAACACAAACGAAAACAACGCAAAACTGCCGATGTAAAAAACCGGGATCCGCCAGTTTACAATTCGCCGCACAAGCAGGTACAAACCTCCGGCGATAAGGGCAACGGCGCTCACTTCGCCGATAGTGCCGCCAACTTTCCAGAAAAGAAGCTGCATATAGTGGGCTGTGGCGGGAATAAAATCAGGATTTTCCTTTATATGCCCCAAAATTGTCGCGCCGCTGATAACAGTTGCGCTCGTTGTGGCATCCGGCAAAACCCAGTTTGTCATGTGGATGGGGAACGAAACAACCAGAAACGCCCGCGCAGCAAGCGCGGGGTTGATAAAGTTCGAGCCCAAGCCGCCGAAAAGCTGCTTAACCACGATTATCGCAAAGAAACTGCCAATGATCGGAATCCAAAATGGAACGCTCGGCGATAAATTGAGCCCGATCAAAAGCCCGGTAATTGCCGCGCTGCAATCGTTCAGGGTAACAGGCTTGCCGGACACCCGCTGAAACAGATATTCGGCAAGCATAGCTGCCACAACGCTGTTTAACATAACCAAAAAGGCTGGAACTCCGTACACAACTACTGCCATAATCGAAGCGGGGGCAAGCGCAATCAACACATCGCGCATCCGTCGTTCGATAGTGTCGGTCCCGTGAATATGGGGCGGCGCGGAAACCGTCATCATCTGGTTCATTACTATTTTCACGGTACAAATCTCCCTTCAGGTTCGGCTTTATTTTTTATTTTTACGCTTGGCGAGCTCAACTCGGCGGATAGTGCGGATTCCCTGCGACAAACGCCGCTTTGCCGGGCACGTGTACGAGCAGCTCCCGCATTCGATGCAGTCAAGTCCGTTGTGCCGAACAAACGCCTCGCTGTCCTCACGCAAAATATCAGTGTCCAGCTCGGTTGGATTAAGCCCAATGGGACAATTTTCCACACATTTGCCGCAACGGATGCAATTCCGCGCCGGGGGAATACGAGCCTGCTCTTCGGTCAGGAACAGAACGCCGCCGGCTGTTTTAACAAACGGAACTGCCGTGTCAAAAATAGCAATCCCCATGAGAGGGCCGCCAATGACAATTTTGGCGGGGTTTGTCTTAAAACCGCCCGCCAATTCAACGACATCGCTGATTTTTGTCCCCAGCCGGACTTTGTAGTTGCCGGGGTTTCGTATCGCATCTCCGGCAATCGTAACAACTTTCCGCATAAGCGGGCGGCCGCGGATAATCGCGCGGTGTATAGCAATAACCGTATCAACGTTCTGAATGAGGCAGCCGACATCGATGGGAATTCCACCAGTTGGCACTTCGCGCCCGGTAATGGCGTTCAGAAGCTGCTTTTCGCACCCCTGCGGGTATTTTGTTTTGAGAACCGCTAGCTGAATTTCCGGAGCGTTCGCAAGGCTCTTGCGAATGGCGTCGATAGCTTGCGGCTTATTGTTTTCGATAGCAATAATTCCCCGCGCACTGGGAATCATTTTGAGAATAACCTGCAAACCTGTTACAACGCGATCAGATTCTTCTATCATAACGCGGTTGTCGGTTGTAAGATACGGCTCGCATTCGCTGCCGTTAATAATCACTGTGTCAATTTTTTTGTCGGGAGGAGGAGAAAGTTTAACGTGTGTAGGAAACCCCGCGCCGCCAAGACCTACAATTCCGGCTTCCCTGTTTATCGAAAGAATTTTTTCTCTCGTAAGGGATTCAAAACTGCACCCCCAGCGCTGCTCGTTGCCCAAAG
>WQZT01000230.1 GCA_009780595.1 Treponema sp.
GGCGTGTTGATCGATAATAAACAAGCGCTCGCCTTTTTCCACGAGGATAAACACACCGAAAAGCCGCCCCAGATACCGCGCCGCGCCTTCTGTCTGGTAGGGGGCGCTTGCCTCCGCCGCGAACTCCGCGCCTAAACCCGCCGCATTCGGCAGCGTTGCAAAGTCCGCCGAAAAATTTGCATCCCGCCCCGGCACAGGCGCGAACTCCGCTGAGCAATTCGCGCTCCGTCCCGGCAGCGGCGCGAAATCAGGCGTGTTTGCCAAAAGTGCCTCCATTGCAAGGTACGAGGCGCGGGAGCCGAGGTTTTCGGTAGTGCCGGAAGTGGCAACGCTAACGGCGGCATTCCGCGATGTGTCGTGTAGCAGCTTGGCGCGGCAAAAATCCCTCAGTGCAGACGTTACTGCGTGGTGAATCGCGCCGGGATCGAGAAAGCGTGCTTCCCGCTTGGCAGGGTGAATGTTGAAGTCTGCCAGCGCCGGATCGATGCTGACAAAGACCGCGCCCATCGGGTGTGTGCCGTTAGGAAACCATCCCTGCAAACCGTATTCGAGAGCTTGCAAAAGGGAAAAATCCTGAATCCGCCTGTCGTTGGCAAAGACGAACTGCAACCGCCTGTCCGAGCGGAAAAGCTCCTGCCCCCCGGCAACAATCGAAACGGAAAAGCCTGCGCCTCCGGCGGCAATTTCGTGGAGAAAACCGCCTTCGTTCTCCTGTAAAAAAATCTGGCGGAAACGTTCTTTGTACGAGGGCACTGCGGGCAGGAAACTTTTGAGAACGCCATCTTGCGTAAAGCGAAAACCGATTTCGGGGAATGCCAGCGCCTTTTCGTTGAAAATCTGGCGGCACGCGGCGGCTTCGCTCCCGGGGCGTTTGAGGAAACGCTTGCGTGCGGGGATTGTGTCGTACAGCCCGAGCGATCGGACGCTTGTCCCCGCCGTTCGCTGGGCGGCTTCCAGAAGTGGCGCAGTTTTCTCGCCGGGTCCAACGCTGAGTTTCCACGCGCCCCGCCCGTCGCGGCTGGAAAGAATCTCAAGCCGCGCCACCGCCACCGCCGCCGCCAGTGCCTCGCCCCGAAAGCCCAGCGTCCGCGAGGTTTTCAGGTCGTCAAGGCAGCGGATTTTACTCGTGGCGTGGGTGTACCAACACAGGGCGAGATCTTCCTTGTCCATGCCGCAGCCGTTATCAACAACTTCGGTCAGACGAATGCCGCCATCCTCGATGAGCAGTTCAATAAAGCTGCCGCCTGAATCAATAGCGTTATCCAGAAATTCCCGCACCTGCGCCGCTGGCTTGTCGATAACTTCCCCTGCGGCAATTCTGCGGGCTTCTTCCGGCGGAAGAACCAAGATCGGCTGCTCTTTGGAAAACATCTATACCTTCCTTGCTTTAGGCGGCAGGGAGGCCGCTGTGTAAATTTTCTCGTGTGGAGTTTTTGTAAAAAACTCCAAAGCTAAAAATCGGAACAGATTCCGATTTTTAGCCCTCGTCAAAGAGACCAAGTTCGGGTTTACTAATGCGGTTGCGTTCCGAGCTGTTCGTACCATTCGCTTCATCATCGCCGCAGTTGTCTGACTCGTTATCGCCATCCGCGCCGTTCATCAATATTTCAATGCGGCTTTCGATTTTTTCAAGGTCTTTTTCAAGGTCGCGGGCAAGCACAACCCCTTCTTCAAAAGCTTTGATAGCATCGTCAAGAGGGATGTCGGTTTTTCTGATTTCGTCCCCAAGCTCTTCAAGGCGCTGAAGCCGTTCTTCAAAAGTTTTCTTTGCCATACTACAATCGTTCCTTATATATCAAATATATCATCGAATATCATCAAACTAACAATTTGTTGTCTCCGCAACAGCCGTGATAAGCCCTTCTAGCGGGCGGATGACAAGGCGGTCGCCGCTTTGAATATCTTCCGCGCGGCGAATAGCGGGTCCGGGCTTCCCGTCCCGCAGTGGCATAACGACAGAAAAGCCCCGCGCCAAAACCGCAAGCGGGCTCGCTGCCACAAGCCCCGTTCGCGCGATGTCAAGCCGCCGTTTCAGTTCCATTGTCCGCTCTTGCATATTTTCAACGACCGCGTCCCGCGCCTGATCAAAACGCATCAGGCGGGGTTGGAGAATACTACGAAAGCGGTACTCGAGGTCGGCAGCTCCAAAGGGACGCGCCGAAAGCCGAATCCGCTCAATGCGGCCATTTATGGAAGAAACTAGCGCATCCGCCGTCGCCCGAACATTATGCAAAGTTTCCTCGCGGTTTTCGCTGACCAGTTCCGCCGCCGCCGAGGGAGTCGGCGCGCGGAGGTCTGCCGCGTAATCCGAAAGTGCCCAGTCAATCTCGTGTCCAACGGCGCTGACAACCGGAATCTGTGAAGCGGCGATAGCGCGTACAACCGCCTCCTCCGAAAAAGGCAGCAGATCCTCCAGCGAGCCGCCACCCCTGCCCACGATAAGCACATCAGCCAAGCACCAGCGGTTGGCCTGCTTGATACGCCGCGCGATAATCGGCGCAGCGTCCGCGCCTTGCACTGGCGCGGGCAGAATCACCACGCGAATACCGCGCGCGCGGCGCTTGAGAATGTTCAGTATATCCTTCAGCGCGGCTCCAGTCGGCGAACTCACAATGCCGACAGTTTCGGGGAAACGCGGAATCGGCCGCTTGCGGTCGGCGGAAAAAAGCCCCTCGGCGGCGAACCTGCGCTTGCGCTCTTCCAGCATCGCAAGAATATCACCCTCGCCGGAACGCTCCATCTCCTCAACCACGATAGAATATGTGCCGCGCTGGGCGTACACCGAAAGACTTCCGCGCACTTTCAGCAACATCCCGTCTTTCGGCTCAAAACCAAGCGAGCGGATGCGGTTTTTAAACATAACCGCCTGAATGGAAGCGGCAGAGTCCTTCAGCGTAAAGTAAAGATGCCCGGTGCTGGAAGGGCGATAGTTTGAAAGCTCGCCCTCCACCATCACGTACGGAAAGCCGCCTTCCAACGTGCGGCGA
>WQZT01000231.1 GCA_009780595.1 Treponema sp.
GACAGTATATCCATGGGCGGAATATCATCAACCTCAGAAGTCAGGTACTGTGAGTCCTTATCGTCGGGGGCAGACGTTATCGGTTCTACGCCATCTTGCAGAATTTTATCGAGCTTTTCCAGTTCATCGTCCGAAAAGACAGGGCGGTCAAAATCTTCCGACATATCTTCTTCGACTGGCAATTCCGCAGAAAGCAATTCTTCTGAAAGGATTTCCTCAGAAGAAGTCAATTCTCCAATTTCGACAGGTTCCAATTCAAGGGGGTCAATGCCGGTGTCAACTTCTTCAGACGTGGATTCTTCGATACCTATCGTATCTGTTCCAAGATCATCTAAAGAGAAATCTGCATCATCGGGCAACTCGGCGAGTTCTTCCAGAGCATCAGCTTCATAATCGACATCTTCGTTCATTGCCTCGGATTCTTGGGTGATGTCCGTTGTGTCGAGATTATTCGCCGCGGCGAGATTCGCTGTACTCAGGATATTGTTTAGTTCATCCTCAGAAAGGGCAATTTTCTCTTCATCATCGGCTAAGCCACTTTCTTCCTCGCCGGACAACATAGCTTCGCCCAGAGTTTCCGTGTTAGTGTCAACAAGCGCAGACGCAGGATCATCGCCCAAAAGGTTGCTCATTTCATCGCCTGAAAGGGCGATTTTTTCGTCCTCTTGCTCGGGCGTGGGTGCAGAGCCGCCGCTGATAGCGGAAAACTCCCGCTTCATCTTGCTTAATTCGTTTCGTATGGAAGAAAGCTCATCGGCTATCTTCATTAAAAGCTGGGTGGAAAGATTGATGCTTTCCGGAGACGAGCGCAATTCGCTGTCCAGCATTGCGCCGGAAATCTCCTCCTCGGCAAACGGCTCAGGTTCGCTTTGCATTTCCATGGGTGCTGCAATGAGTTGTTCTATAGCCAGCTCGGACATTTCATTAGAAACTTGATCAATCGACGCTTGGTCAATGTCAAGGTTGAGGTCACCGTTATCATCATCATCCGAAGTGTCCGGCGGGAAATCTTCAGCCAGCACAGCATCGAGGTCAGGCAGACTAAAATCATCTTCAAAAACGACACTTCCGGATTTTTCTTCGGAACCGGATTCATTCTCTGATTCCTCTGCCAATAAATCCTCAGCCGAATCAAAGTCAAGGCTAAACTCGGCAGCATCCGTGCCGGAATTCCCAGTGGCAGCATGAGAAGAATCTCCCAACTGAAAATCTTTTTGAAACTCGTCGAGGTCAGGAAGATTATCAAGTTCAGGAAGCGTATCGAGGTCGGGAAGATCCAAATTGAGCGCATCGGTTTCGTCGGGGAATTCTGCGGCATCTGTTGAAGCGCCTGTTTCCCCCAAAGACAGCTCCTGCGGTTCGCTTTTTACCCAAACGCCGTATTCGTCTAACTCATCGAAAGAACCTATTGTCCCACGATCAGTGTATATTGAAGGTTTTTTCCCACGTGCCATGAACTTCTCCCATAAATACATATAACTTCACATTGTTGTACAGTTCTTTCGTTATAGTATTATCGGCGTTTTAAAAAAATCCTTGCGAAAAATCTTTCACGAAAGATTTTCTAGTCTCTATAATGGTAACGTAAGCTTTTTACTGTTGTCAATGACCCGTGTTGCTTGCACAGCCGTTGACCTAACGCGCTGCTTGTGGGATACTGAAAGAAATCACTCAACGAAACTATTCAAGGGGAAAACGATGGATGTGTATGCCAAACTGAAAGAACTCAATGTGAGCTTGCCGCAATTGCCCGCAGCCGGGGGAATTTACAAACCCGTGCGGCAAATGGGGAACTGTCTGTATGTGTCGGGGCAAGTTGCCTCGCGGGACGGGGCGCAGGTGTTTCCGGGGAAACTCGGGGCGGGCGTAACCGTCGAGCAGGGGCAAGAGGCGGCGAAAGCCTGTGCGCTGAACGCCTTATGCCAACTGCACAATTTTCTGGGCGACCTCAACAAAATCAAGGGCGTGGTGAAAACACTGGGCTTCGTGCAGAGCGCCGAGGGCTTTTCCCAGCAGCCGCAGGTGGTGAACGGAGCGTCAGGCTTCCTACGGGAAATTTGGGGCGAGGACGGCGTTGGCGCGCGCTCGGCAATCGGAGTTAACCAACTGCCCGGCGGTGTCAGCGTAGAAATCGAGTTCATCTTCGAGATATAAATATGATCGATGCAAGCAAGTACGTTCTGAACGACACCGGAAACCTCATCAGCCCGGCGCTTATCTACTATAAAGATATTATTCTTGAAAATACCACGCGGATTATTCAGATGGCGGGCGGGGCGCAGTTTTTGTGGCCCCACGTCAAGTCGCACAAGTCCGCCGAGATGATTCGAATGCAGATAGGTTTGGGAATTACGCGGTTTAAGTGCGCCACCGTTGCCGAGGCGGAAGTTGCGGCGGCGGCGGGCGCGGCGCATGTCATTCTGGCGTACCCGCTTGTCGGGCCCAATATTGCCCGCTACCTGCGTCTGGCGCAGGCGTTCCCGCGCACGGTTTTTTACGCGGTGGGCGATAATTACGAAAGTTTGGCGCTCCTTGCGGAACAGGCGCGGCAGATGGGCGCGGCGATGAACGTTCTAATTGACACGGACATCGGCATGCACCGCACGGGCGTTCCGCTTGAAGGGCTGGAAGCGCTGTACGAGCGTGCATGCGGCCTTGCGGGAATCGCCGTAAAGGGCTTGCACTGCTACGACGGGCACCGCGGCGACCGGGATTTCAACCAGCGCAAGGCGCTTGCCGAGGAAGGCGACAGCCGTGTGCTTGCCATCCGCGATTCGCTGGAACGAAAGGGATTCCCCTGCGAAATTATGGTGATGGGGGGAACGCCGAGTTTCCCCTGCCGCACCGGCAAGGAGCAGTTTTTCCTGTCGCCGGGAACGCTGTTTATCAGTGACTGGGGTTATTGCCCAAAGTTCCCCGATTTGGACTTTCCCCCCGGCGCGGCGGTTTTTACCCGAGTAGTCAGCCATCAGCCGGGGAACAGA
>WQZT01000232.1 GCA_009780595.1 Treponema sp.
ACTGAAAATCGGGGTATTCTTTTTCCCCAGTCTCACCGAAAAGGCTTGCCTGCCCGAACTTCTTATCATCCTTGATATTCTGAGCGTACTCAACCGCCCGGTCAAGATTGCCCGCAAGCGTCTGGCGGGACAACTGCCGCTGCTCGCCCAAACGGTCAAACGCCCCGGTCAAAATAAGCCGCTCGATAACGCTCTTACCGACAGCTTTTATATCAACGCGGTTCAGGAAATCCATAAAATCCTGGTACGCGCCGCCTGAACGCCGGCAGTTGACAATCTCCTCGGCGGAGCTTTCCCCTAAACCCTTGATTCCCAAAAGCCCGTAAAAAATACGCCCGTCAACAACTGTAAAAAGTTTATCCGAGCGGTTAATATCGGGCGGGTTAATTTCCAGCCCCATTTTTCGAGCCTCGGCAATACACTGCGGAAGCTCATCCTTGTCGGTGGCGTTGATCCCGTTGGTGAGGCTGGCGGCCATAAACTCCGCCGGAAAGTTCGCCTTCAGGTACGCGGTGCGGTACGCCAAAACAGAATACCCGGCGGCGTGGCTTTTGTTGAACCCATAACCGGCAAACGGAACGAGAATATCGTAAATCTCGCCCGCCTTCGCCGCCGAATAGCCCTGCTTCGCCGCGCCTTCCAGAAACGGAATCTTTTCCTTTTCAAGAATCTCCTTCTTTTTCTTACCCATCGCGCGGCGCAACATATCCGCCTGCCCCATACTGTACCCGGCGATAATCTGCGCCACCTGCATAACCTGTTCCTGATAAATGATGACCCCGTACGTTTCTTTCAGAACATCTTCCAAATCCGGATGCGGGTACGAAATCGCCTGGCGGCCATTTTTGGAATCGACAAATTGATTGATATTTTGCATCGGGCCCGGGCGGTACAGCGAGTTTAAGGCGATCAAATCTTCTATAGAAGTAGGCTTTGCACGCTTGAGAACATTTTGCATCCCGTCAGATTCAAACTGGAACACGGAAAAACTTTTTCCCTCGCCCAGCATTTTGAACGTAGCCTCGTCATCCTCAGGCGCGTTCTCCACGTTAAAATCAGCGAACTCACCGCCGCGCTGCCGTATCAGCTCCGTTGTATGCTTGATGACATCCAGCGTTTTAATCCCCAGAAAGTCCATCTTCACAAGCCCGCATTTTTCCAAAAAGTTCATATCGTACTGCGTCGCCGTTCCACCCGTTTTGGGGTCGCGGTACAGCGGCACAAGTTCGTTCAGGTCAGTTTTGCCGATCACCACGCCCGCTGCGTGGATACTGGAATGGCGGTTAAGCCCCTCGAGCTTTTTAGCGAGAGCGAAAAGTTCGGTGTAGCGGGGATCGCGCTCCATGTCCTGCAACTTCGGTTCTATAGCAATAACCTTTTGCAGCGTTACTTTCGTATCCTGAGTTCCGTCATCTTTTGGGGGAAGTTTTGCCGGGATAAGTTTTGTGATCATCTCCGATTCCGGAATCGAGATATTCAGGGCGCGCGCCACGTCTTTGATCACCGCTTTCGCGCCGAGCGTTCCAAAGGTGATAATCTGTCCCACCCGCTGCCGCCCGTATTTTTCGGTAACGTACTGGATAACAGCTTCCCGGCCTTCGTTGGCAAAGTCAACATCGAAGTCCGGCATAGAAACGCGGTCGGGATTCAGAAAGCGCTCGAACAAAAGCCGGTACTTCAGCGGCTCAATGTCCGTTATCCGCAGCGCATACGCGACAATCGAGCCCGCGCCCGAACCGCGCCCGGGCCCCACGGGAATGTCGCGCTCTTTCGCCCAGTTGATAAAATCCGACACAATGAGAAAGTAGCCGGAAAAACTCATATTGATAATCGTGTCCAGCTCGAACTCGGCGCGTTGTTCGATGTCCTCCCACGCTTTCCCGCCAGCGGCCTTTTCTTTCGGGTAGCGCTTGGCAAGCCCATCGCGGGTGAGCTGCCTGAGAAAGTCGTCAGCGTTTTTATACCCGGCGGGGATTTCAAACTCGGGCAAATATTCAAGCAGTTCCTTAATTCCGATTTTGGGAATATCCGCCGAGCAGCGTTCGGCGATGCGTACCGTGTTGGCAAGGGCTTGCTCGTAATCGCTGGTGCCGCCAAACAGCGCCGCCATTTCGTCAGCGCTCTTCAGGTAAAACTGGTCGCCGTAGTAGCGTTTGCGCCGCTCTTCCGTTCGCAGCTTACCCGTTCCGATACACAAAAGAATATCGTGGGAAACGGAGTCCGCCTGATCGAGGTAATGCACGTCGTTCGTAACGGCAAGGGGAATTCCGTTGCGCCGCGCAATGTCCGCCATCGCCGTGTTAATATCCTTCTGCGAAAGCCCGTTCCTCAGCACGCCAGCGGGAATGCCGTGGTCTTGAATCTCCAGGTAAAAGTTCGGCTCGCCATTTTCGTCTTTCCCGAAAAGGTCGCGGTAATAGCGGGCTTTTACCTCCGCCTCATCGCGCTTGCCGCGGTTAACCAGCGAGGGAATCTCCCCGGAAACGCACGCCGAAAGCGCGATGAGCCCGCCTGAATACTTCGCCAAAAGCTCGTCATCGATACGCGGGCGGTAGTAAAAGCCCTCGGTGTACGCCAGCGAGCAGAGTTTTATCAGGTTGAAGTAGCCCTGCCGGTTCGCCGCCAGCAGGATCAGGTGGTAGTACCAGTTTTCCCGCTCCGCGCCTTTTTTGTCGAAGCGGGACGCGGGCGCAACGTACACCTCGCAACCGATGATGGGCTTGATATTATTCGCCTCGCACGCGGCAAGAAATTCCATCGCGCCGAACATATTGCCGTGATCGGTAAGCGCCAGCGCCTTCATTCCCAGTTTCGCGGCTTTGGCGGCAAGGCTCGCCGTCGCAACCGACGCGTCTTGCAGGGAATAATCAGAGTGAACGTGGAGGTGTACAAAATCGGTCATTGCTAAGAATACCCGGAATCAGCGCACACGGCAAGAGCGGAATA
>WQZT01000233.1 GCA_009780595.1 Treponema sp.
CAAAACAAGCCGGAGTGGATGATCCTCGACGCGATCCCGGTTATTCCGCCCGAATTGCGTCCTATGGTACAGCTTGACGGCGGGCGCTTTGCCACCAGCGATCTTAACGATCTATACCGCCGGGTGATCAACCGAAACAACCGCTTAAAGAGGCTGCAAACCCTCAACGCACCTGACATCATCATCCGCAACGAAAAGCGTATGCTCCAGGAAGCGGTTGATGCTCTTTTTGACAATTCCAAGAAAAAGCGGATGGTCAAGGGCGCGTCGAATCGCCCGCTGAAATCTATCAGCGATATGTTGAAGGGCAAGCAAGGGCGCTTTCGGCAGAACCTTCTTGGAAAGCGGGTTGACTATTCGGGGCGCAGCGTTATCACCGTTGGGCCTGAGCTGAAAATGTGGCAGTGCGGACTTCCAACAAAGATGGCGCTGGAACTTTTCAAGCCCTTTATAATGAAGAAACTTGTCGATAAAGACGTTGTTTACAATATTAAAAAAGCGAAGCTCCTTGTGGAACAGGAGACGCCGGAAGTTTTTGCCATTCTTGACGAGGTGGTGAAGGAACACCCGGTGCTTTTGAACCGCGCGCCGACTCTGCACCGTTTGGGTATTCAGGCGTTTGAGCCGGTACTGGTGGAGGGTAAGGCGATCAGGCTGCCGCCGCTGGTGTGTTACCGCTTTAACGCGGACTTTGACGGCGACCAGATGGCAGTTCACGTGCCGCTTACACAGGCGGCGCAGATGGAGTGCTGGACGCTCATGTTTAGCGCCCGCAATCTGCTGAACCCTGCCAACGGCAAGACGGTTGTGTTCCCTTCGCAGGATATGGTGTTGGGGATTAACTTCCTCACGCGGATTAAGCCAAACGCTAAACGTCCCGGCAGTGAAAAACTGAAACCCAAGGGAAAGACGCAGAAGGCTGAAAAGCACCCATGCGAAAAGTGCGGCAAGGAACTGCTGGACGGTTGGACGGCGTGTCCTTCTTGCTCGAAGTCGGTTGGGCCTGCACCGCGCTATTCCTCAGTGGAGGAAGTTTATATGGCGGTGGAGGCTAAAGCGCTGGAGTGGGAAGCGGTTATCAAAGTGAAGCCGCCGAAGTCCCCGATTTGGGAGAAAACTGGCAAACAAACGGACGTGCCAGCGGACGGTCTTATCGAAACCACCGCCGGGCGTTTGGCGTTCAACGAGGAAATGCCGCCTGAGATTCCCTTTATCAACTACGAACTTAAAGATAAAGAGTTGCGCGCCCTCATCGAGCATATTCTTGCCGACAAGGGTTCGTGGACAACGGTAAAGATGCTGGACTCTATCAAATCGACAGGGTACAAATACGCCACAATTTTCGGCTCGACGATAGGTATCGACGATATTGTCATCCCGAAAGAAAAAACAGTGATGATTGAAAATGCGAACAAGGAAGTCGAGAAGATTCAGGATGACTTCCAGAAAGGTAAAATAACTACTGAGGAACGGTACAACAATGTCATCGGGGTTTGGCAGAAAACGAACGAAGATCTGACCAATATAATGATGAAAACGCTGGAAAAAGACCAGTATGGTTTCAACTCGATTTATATGATGGCGAACTCAGGTGCGCGCGGAAGCCGCAACCAGATACGCCAGCTTGCTGGTATGCGCGGTCTTATGGCAAAGCCGTCCGGTGATGTTATCGAGTTGCCGATCCGCTCGAACTTTAAGGAAGGGCTTTCGGTTATCGAGTTCTTCATTTCGACCAACGGCGCGCGCAAGGGGCTTTCCGATACCGCGCTGAAAACATCCGAAGCAGGTTACCTTACCCGCCGCCTTGTTGATATTGCGCAGGATGTGGTGGTCAACGAAGAGGACTGCGGTACTATCAACGGGATTTACCAGTCGTCAATCAAGTCCGGCGAGGACATTGTTGAGCCGTTGCGCGACCGTATTGTGGGGCGTTTTACGCTGGAACGGGTTGTCCATCCGATAACGGGTGATATTATCGTCGATGTGAACGAACCGATTACCACGGAGATTGCGCTGGCTATCGAAGAGGCGGGAATTGACCGCGTGTATATCAGAACGGTTCTCACCTGCGAGGCTGAACACGGGGTTTGCCGGATGTGCTATGGCAGAAACTTGGCAACGAACCGCACGGTTGATATTGGCGAGGCGGTTGGAACGATTGCTGCTCAGTCTATCGGTCAGCCGGGAACTCAGCTTACGATGCGTACCTTCCACACTGGTGGTGCTGCTGCCAGCATGAGCGAGGAAAACCGGATATTCTTGAAATACCCTGTTTTTGTGCGGGATGTAAGCGGCGCTCATATCGAAATGATCGATGAGAAAACCGGGGAAAATACCGGAAACTGGCTTTTTACCAGAAAAGGTCAAGTAACCGTCAACAAGATTATAGATAGGTACAAGATCGAGACAGCGCAGAAGCTCCTTGTAGAGGACCGGCAAAGAGTTGTCCGGGGAATGCCTATTATCAAAAGTGGGAAGGAACAGATTTGTTCTAAAGATAATGCCTATGCGATGGTTGTTAAAGAAGGTGGAAAGTCAACACTGTACCTTATTGGTTCAGAACAGAAGATAGAAATCCGCAACGGCTCCAAGTTTCTCGTTAAAAAGGGAGATGTAGTGGAAGCTGAAACGGACATCGCCCAGTTTGACCCGTTCTCTGACCCAATCATTGCCGAAGCGGGCGGGATTGTTCGCTACGAAGATATTATTCCCAACGTAACGGTTAAGGACGAGGTGAACGAGGAGCGCGGCGGAACAGAAAAACGTATTACCGAGGATCACTCTGACAAACAGCCGAGAATTATTATCGTTGACGATGATGATAACCCGCTTGTTTCGTACTTCCTTCCCGGCGGTGCTATTTTGCAGGTCGAAGAGGGCGATAAAATCGGGGCGGGGCGGACTATTGCTAAGACCCTGAAAGAGTCGGCGCACACGA
>WQZT01000234.1 GCA_009780595.1 Treponema sp.
ATACCGCCCTGTCAATCAACTGTGAGATAAATCCCCCTTGTATCTTTGCGCTTTCATCGTTATGATAATCATGAGGTTACTAGTGAAAAAGAAACTTCTGGCTCTCTTTATTATCTCAGGTGCGGTGTGTTCCGCCTTTTCTCAGGAAATTATCACTGCCGACAGGTTTCTGCAAACAGTTTCCGAGCGTTACGTCGAAATCAGGGACTACGAAGCGCGGATTGTTATCCGTTCCGACACGACAGATATGGTTGGGGAGCTGAGTTTTTTGCAGCCGTATTTTTTGCGGATTGATTTTTCCGATCCTGCCGACCAAATTTTGATTTTTACCGGGGAGTTGCTGACAGTGCACGTTCCACGCTTGCGAACGGTGTTGAGCCAGTCGGTTACCCCTGTCCGGCGTGCCAATTCGCCTGTTGGCGGCGCGTCGATGGCGTCCGCTCAGGGGCTGCAACTTTTGCGGCAGGGGTATGTGCCGTCGTTTGTAACGGGGCCGGCGCCTGTCCCGATAGACGGCGGAAACTCGGAGCGGGTGGTGCAAATCCGCCTTACCCGCCGCCTTGTATCTGAAAACTTCCGTGAAATCATTCTCAGCATAAATCCGGATACGCTTTTGATCCGGCGGCTGGAAGCCAGAACGCTCACGAACGCGCTTGTGCGCTTTGATTTTACTAATATCAGAACCAATGTTGGAATCCCGGAACAGCGATTTGTCCATAATGCGCCGCCAACGGCAAATTTGCACAACAACTTTCTGTTCCGCGATGCCAACTAGCGCAGGAGACGTTCGTGGAATCTTTGGGCGAGAAGTTACAAGTCAAACGGGAAGAGCGGGATTTGACGTTTGAAGCTGTAGCCAGCGAAACAAACATCACCGTGAAATATCTGCAAGCTCTTGAGCGCGGGGATTTTTCTGTTTTTCCCGGTGAAGCGTACGCGCTGGGTTTTTTGAAAAGTTACGGCGAATTTTTGGAAATTAATCCTGACGATTTGATGTCTCTGTACCGTTCCCAAAAAATACAGGAGCAACCTGTTCCGGTTGACCAGCTCTTGAAGCGCCCGTCGCGCCTTCCAAAATTTATCGGCATAACCGTGATTGCCGTGGCGGTTCTCGGACTTGCCGTGGGGGCATTCTACTTTATTCCCCACCTTCCCGACAGAGCGCCGCCGCCCGCTCAGCAACTGGCGCGCGCGTCGGTTGAACACACAATGACGACCGATTCTTTCGAGCGCCGCCTTTTCCCCGGCGATTCTATTCTTGTTATCAACGGCGCGGAATCGCACCGCCTCGTTTTAGCGAGTTTGGGCGATGCCGTTACGCTTAGTACGCCGCACGGCCAGGTGATACTGGATTTGGGGCAGGAAGTAACGGTGAACTTGGGCAATAATGAGTTTACCGAGCTGCGGATCATCGCGGCGGATTTCGTGAAAAATCAAAGCGCCTCTGGAGCGCTGATGCGCCTTGAACAGATAACGTTTCAGCAAGCTACCGGCATTCTGCCGATGCCCGCCCCGCCAATCGAAGCTTTTTCCACTGGGCGGGAAATGCAGACTATTCTTCCATCTTCCGCAACGCCGTACCCCTTCACGCTTCAGGCGGTGTTTCAGGATTTTTGCCTGTTCCGCTACGAGGTGCTTTTTGAAACGGCACGGCAGGGGCGCAGCGAGCATTTTTATCAGCGCACACAGGAAGTAAGCGTTGCCGCTCAGAACGGTATTCGCCTGGGAATATCCAACGCGCGGGCGGTGCGCTTGCAGGTTGTTGGCGGCGCACACACCGTGCAGTTTGAGGCGGGTGGCGCTGGCGAAGTGATTGCCGCCGATATTCGCTGGATTCGTGACGAGGACAACCGTTTCCGCCTCGTTTTTATCCCGCTTGATTAGCGGGTGTGCGGTTTTATTGAAGTTCACAGAATGTTGCTCTATATTGCAACGAAAACTACTAACTATATAATAGAAGATTAACGTATGACATACCATGTAGACCCTTTTGGATGTGCGAAAAATCAAGTTGACGCCGAAAATATGATGGCTTTTCTTGATCGTGCAGGCTGGGCGGCGGCAGAAAATGCCGATGCCGCCGACCTTATTATTGTCAATTCCTGCGGATTTATCGAGAGCGCGAAACAGGAATCTATCAACGCTGTGTTAGGCTGGCGAAAAATGTACCCGGGGAAAAAACTGCTCCTTGCGGGTTGTCTTTCCCAGCGTTATGCGAAAGAGCTCGCCGAGTCTTTACCGGAGGTGGATGTCCTGTTCGGCAACAGCGATCTTTCCGGCATCACTGAAGCTGCAGCCCGCGCCACCGGAAAATCGCCCGCCGCGCCCGCCGCGAGCGTGAGCGCGGAGACTGGCAAGCGCCCTTTGCTTTCCCTGCCCGGCTCGGCGTATGTCAAAATCAGCGAAGGGTGCAACCACACGTGCAGTTTCTGCGCCATCCCGCTCATCAGAGGCAGCCAGCGCAGCCGGAGCGTTGACGATATAACCGCCGAATGTAAAGCCCTGCTGGAGCGCGGGATCAAGGAGCTGTGCATTGTCGGGCAGGATACTGCCTCGTACGGCAAGGATTTGGCGGCGGCGGCGCACCGTTCCGCGCAGACACTTCCGGCGCTGTTGCAGACAATTTCCGGTTTGCAGGGGGATTTTCGCGTACGGCTTTTGTACATTCACCCGGATCATTTCCCGATGCCCATTTTAGACATTATAGAAAACGACAACCGTTTTCTGCCTTACTTTGACATTCCCTTCCAACACGCCAGCGAGAAAATTCTCCGCCTCATGAACCGGGGCGGAAATGCCGCCGTTCATCTGGATTTGATCAAAACCCTGCGCCGCCGCTTTCCCAACTCCGCCATACGCTCAACGTTTCTGACGGGATTCCCCGGCGAAACAGAAGAAGATTTCCAAATGTTGCTTGATTTTCAGGAAGCGGCGCA
>WQZT01000235.1 GCA_009780595.1 Treponema sp.
AGCTGGTGCGCCGAAGCTCTTGTGCGATCCGGTGTCGGGCGGATAACACTCGTTGATTCGGATACGGTCTGCCCCAGCAACATCAACCGCCAGCTCCAGGCTTCCAGCAGCAGCATTGGCCGCCTGAAAACCGCCGCACTTGAAGAGCGTCTGAAAGACATCAACCCTTCGTGCGGCATAATGACATACGCGGAGATTTTCTCACGGAAAACAGCGGCACGGTTCGACATCTCTGGAGCGAACTATGTGATTGATGCAATTGACAGCCTTGCCCACAAACTCGACCTTATCGAAATCAGCGTTACGTCTGGCACGCGGTTTTTTTCCAGTATGGGAATGGCGCAAAAGCTCGACCCAACGCTCATTAAAACCGCAGATATATGGAAAACTTCCGGCTGCCCTTTGGCGCGCCTCGTGCGGCAGGGGCTGAGAAAGCGTGGCTTTACTAAGCCCTTCACTGCCGTTTATAGCCCAGAGCGTATTCCAAGACGAAACTCGCTACAGATGCTCCCACCGCTCGCCGCCGGGAACGACAAAGCCAACGGCTCTGCCGACGCTCCC
Organism: Treponema sp.; assembly: GCA_009780595.1. GTDB lineage: Bacteria > Spirochaetota > Spirochaetia > Treponematales > Breznakiellaceae > WRKT01. The sequence goes on from WQZT01000235.1 coordinate 562, forward strand.
GCCCCGCACAGCACATGGGACGCGGGGAAAAAAGTAATCAACGGCACAGCCGTAACCGTAACTGCCACTGCGGGCATGGTTCTGGCAAGCCTCGTAATAAAGGACATTTGCAAACAGTATGAGTAACAACCGTTTTCTCCGCCGGGCAAAAGCCGGCGTCATCGTACATAAACTCACCGCCAAAGCCGTTCACGAGCGGCAACTCGTCTGCGAAGGCGACCGCATCCTCATCGCCGTCTCAGGCGGCAAGGATTCAAGCGTACTGACGTGGGCGCTTTCCTGCCTTAAGCGGGCGTTGAAAATCAACTACGAACTTCACGCCATTCACATTTCCAGCGATTTTTGCGCTTGCTGCAAAAAGTCCGCGCTCGCCGAACGGCTTGCGGAGTGGGACATCACGTTTACCGACCTTCCCGTTCCCGTTATCGGCAGGCTTAAACCCGGGCGTAAAATGAACTGCTACTGGTGTTCCACCCAACGGCGCACCGAGCTTATCAGGTACGCGCTGGAACACGGTTTTAACAAAATCGCACTGGGACATCATCTTGACGACATTATCGAAACGTTCTTTATGAATATGACGGAAAAGGGAACACTTTCGGCGATGCCAATGCGCCTTGCCTACCGCAAATACCCCCTGAGCCTTATTCGCCCGCTGGGCTATCTCGAAGAGCGGCAGATTATCGCCTGCGCTGACGAACTTGGTGTTTTGAAAGCAGCGTGTACATGCCCCTACGGCGTCAATTCCAACCGCCGCGACATTCGGGCACGTATTGCCGAGTTCACTGGAAATTCTGGCGCAGTAAAGCGGCGCATTCTGGCGTCGCTGTCGTCGGGCGCGGAGGACATGCTCGCGGATATTGCTTCGACAGAAGAAGCTTCAAGTGGTGGCGATGCAGCTTGTTGACATAGGCATCAATTTAATGAACCCGTCATACGACCGCGACAGAGACGCTGTAGTAACAGCCGCAACAGCAGCGGGCGTGTCGCCGCTCATCGTAACTGGCTCGAGCGAGAAGTCAAGCCGCGATGCTGCGTTGTACGTGCGCGCGTTTAATGAGGGCTTGCCAACGGGAAATCCCGCCGCGCTGTACGCCACCGCCGGGGTTCACCCCCACGAAGCGAAAAATTGCGGCAGCGGCACAATTAACTCTCTGCGGAAACTGGCGAGCTTGCAAGAGGGCGGCGAAATTGGCGCGGTGGCGATTGGCGAGTGCGGTCTGGATTACAACCGCGACTTTTCGCCGCGGGATGTTCAGCGCCGCTGGTTTGTCAAACAAATCGAGCTTGCGGCGGAACTTTCCCTGCCCTTATTTCTCCACGAGCGCGACGCTCATGAGGACTTCGCGAAAATCCTTGCGGATCACATAAACGCCGTTCCCGCCGCTGTAGTGCATTGCTTTACCGGAAACGCCGAAGCGCTGGAGCGCTACCTTTCGCTGGGCTGCTACATCGGCATTACCGGCTGGCTCTGCGATGAGCGGCGGGGGCAGCACCTGCGCGAACTGGTGAAAACCATCCCAGCCGACCGCCTTATGCTGGAAACAGACGGTCCGTACCTATTGCCCCGCGACCTGCCGCAGAAGATAAAGAACAGGCGGAACGAGCCTCGCTTTCTCCCCCACATTGCACAAGTCGCCGCCCAATGCCTTGGAAAAGACCCGGCGGTGCTAGCGGCGGAAACATTTGCAAACAGCAGAAATTTTTTTGGTATTTAATGAATAGACTTGTTCGGAAATTGTAGTTTCCAAACAGCCTATTATATGGTATAGTTTAATATATTTCGATAGACTTTTAAATTCTTGTAAGGAGTACATTATGTCGCTTCACATATCAGCCAAGCACGGTGAAATTGCCGATACCATTCTGCTCCCCGGCGATCCGCTTCGCGCCAAGTTTATCGCGGAGAACTTTCTTCAAGACGCCAAGCAGTACAACGAAGTGCGGGGCATGCTGGGGTTCACCGGAACCTACAAAGGCAAGCGGATTTCCGTGCAAGGTACGGGGATGGGCATCCCTTCCATTTCGATTTACGTGAACGAGCTGTTCAAGGATTACGGTGTTAAACGCGCCATACGAATTGGCACAGCCGGGTCATTGCAGGAAAACCTGAAACTTCGCAACCTTGTCATCGCGATTGCCGCCTGCACCGATTCCGGTGCAAACCACATTCGTTTTGACGGGCGGAGTTTCGCGCCAACGGCAACGTTTGCACTGGTCAAAAAGGCGTGGGAGGAAGCGGCGGCGCGTGGTTGGCAAGCGGCAGTCGGCCCGGTCATCACTTCAGATATGTTTTACACCGAAAACCCGGAAGAATGGAAGCTCTGGGCGAAATATGGCGTTTTGGCAGTGGAGAT
>WQZT01000236.1 GCA_009780595.1 Treponema sp.
CCTGCTATCGCTGGTGTGTCGCGCCCCAAAAGTGCGATTGCCCGCAGGTACGGCGGATCGTCTTTTTTTATCTTGTCGAACTCAAACAATTCGACAGAAATATAGCGGAGCTTTTTCTCCTCGATAGCTTCCCGCGCCTCTTTTGAAAAGTCGTTTATTGTTGCGTAGACATTCCCCTCGTTATCCATCCGAAGGCTTTTTACCCAGCCGTGCGCGTTCTGGTACGAGTCGTCAAATCCAAAGGCGCGATGCCCGATAACAACAGGCGCTTCGATGTTGTTCTCTGGATCGTAGGCATCGACAAACTTTTTGACCCGCTCTACAGACCAATCGCCCTGCGGGTATTTCCCCGCCTTAAACACAAAAAGTTCAGGCATTTTTAAGCCCTCCTTGCCAATTTGCCGTTCCGCCTAGAAAACAGCCGCCAGCCTTGTTTTTCATTTGCCTGACAACCGCTTTAAATCGCTTTAATTTGGCTTTAAATCCTAAACTGGTACTTGGATACCATTTTTGTTTTTCGCTTGCGTTTACGGGCTTTTTTACGCTTCGCATACCGCCTCCAAAATTGCCGCTTCTGCCCTGCGTCTGCCCATGTACATTCGGTGCGCTTCGCTCCACAGATCGCCGTTGCGAAGGCAGTTCGCCGCCTTTGGGTAATCTCCCGTTTGCATCGCTTCCCACGCCTTTGCAAGCGCGGGTGAAGCCGCACGGCTCGGTGTACCGAACTGGTAGTGAAGCGAAACGGCGACCGCTTGCACTTCCTTCGGTGCAGCCTCAAACGCTTCACGTCCAAAAAGAACTGCCGCTTGATTGATGTAGCGGTTGTGAACGGCATGATCAATTTCTGCGACTTGTTCGCTGGTAAGCGTAAAAGGGGCTTCTCGAAGTCTGGCAAGTGCCTGAAGTTTTCTAAGCCCGATGTACGGCTGCAAAACTGTAAGCGTTGCATTTGATACGCCCATCGCCTTAAGTCCCGAAGCCGTCTGCTGACCAAGATCAACGCCGGTTGCTACGGTAACGCCTGACATTCCCAACGGTTCGCCCTTGTCCTCTCCTGTTCCGTAGTACGTCCCTTTCTGGCAGGGAATGTAGCCACGGGCGATTGCCTTGCCTTCAAAGCGGGCAAGTACCGCTTCAATAAAATCCTTGTGAATCATCGTTTGCCTCCTGTAAAATACGCTTGACTTTGCTCCCAAGTTTTGCGATACTTGAAAAACACAGCCGTCGAGAACCCAATATGAGAGCGGGGAAGTCTTGCACAGCAACACTGAAGCAGCAGGGATCGCGACCCTGCCGGACGGCTGTTATTTATTGATTTGCGTATAGCGTCCATCTAAATACTCCCTGTTATCTACCACTTCCATTGTTACTAACTGCATTGCCGAATTATTCTTTTTGGTTGCAGTTTCTCGTGTGCGAAAAATTATCCGCAGTGTTCTTGAATTGCTCATAGATTTCGTAAAGTGTAAAAATATTTCAGTCTCGTTTTTTTTCTTGTTTTCAATCTTTTGATAAAAAATATTTTCCGGTGAACTATACGTTTTATAAACAGCATCAAAATCTTTAACATCAACAGCCTGATTGATAAGCCGTTGAATTGCATCTTGTGGTTCGCTCCTATCTTTTGCATTTTGAATACGAAGCTGTTTATGCCCCATGCTGTGCCAAAGATCGTGATCAGTTGCCATAACTTTAGAATCAAAGATGCCTGTTGCCGCTTGTACTTTCAGGTAATCTTTTTCATTTAAATTCCCTATTTGAAGGATTGTATTAGTTGGCTTATAGTTCATCTCATTTGCACGTTGTGCAATAACAAGCCATTCCTCTTTTGGTAGCACTGTACCGTTCATGCTTTGGTTGTAGTTTCGCATTACTGTATGAAGCGCATCAGGAGACAGATTCTTGAAATTTGCAAAGTTAGGCGCTAACGCTTCTCTGCCAACGTTGTACTGCCATTCAGGAGTAGCGAACTCATTCCAGTCAACAGCGTTGCCGTTTTTATCGATAAGGTTAGGTGGGTTTCCGTTGCTATCGGTTTCCAGCACCTCAACACCTTCGCGCTCGGCTTCAGCTTCGCTTAATGCAGCGACTAAACACTCACAGCCCCAGCCGTTCGGCGGGTAGTTTTCGTTCCAGAACGGATCGTCCCAGCGGAATGCTTTATCGTGCAGGGCAAGATGATCGTCCCTCCGCGAGCCGCCAACGAGCTTAGAGATGTACTGCCAAATAGGACGCATTCCCGCCCCGCGCACCTGCTGGCGGTAACGGGCGGCTGAATACGCGGTACGCATATTCGTGTGGTAGATCATTTTCGTGCGCCACGTTGCATACTCTTTGTTGTCGTTATAGCCTTTCCCCTCTTCATCTTTTTTCCCGTACCAATGTTTCTCTATCATCAGGTCTTTCATTTCTGATTTGAATGAGTTAAAGCTTTTCCCTTCTGCCTTCGCGGTGTTCATCATCTCGAAAATACCGTCTAGTACACCAGCGTTGCGGGAATGCGCTACGGTAAATACGTGCGCGTGTTCACCGTGCTTTAACTCGTCCCACTTTTCTGTTTCAACGATTGTTTTACGTGCAAGGTATTTTTTCGCTTCTACGGGTTCGGGAATGCGGTCAGCCATTTTTACGCCCTCCCTTTTTTCCGTTGGCAGCTCCTATTTGACTCGCTGCATACCTTACCTCGCTGATGAGCGCGGCGCACTTTTCAGGCTTTAACGTGCCGTATGCTTTAACCAGTTTTTCACGGGCATCATCGAAATCTTCAGCCTTCTGCACTGCGGCAAGGAGCGTGTCAACAGTGTTGTCGCTCTCCTGTTGTGCGGCTTTCAAAATATCAGCCTCAAAACTGTCAATGAGTTTTGTGTCTTTATCCATCTGCTTTTCCTCTTTGGACGCAAAGAGCATCGCAAA
>WQZT01000237.1 GCA_009780595.1 Treponema sp.
CGTCGCTGTGGATGGACAGGGCGCGACGGCGCTGGGACACGGAGATTGACGGCGGCGCATATCGGGGCGCGTTTTTCCCCATCGTGCAGGCCAATTTTTTCCGCGACCTACGGGAACAGAGTGCCGCGCGGGTTATTGCCAGCCAGCCGCCGGGAATTGCCGTTGGCGGGCTTTCGGTAGGGGAGCCTGAGGATGTGTTCTTTGAATACCTTGCCTTTACTGCCGCTTTGCTGCCGGACGCGCTGCCCCGCTACGTGATGGGCATTGGAACTCCGCAGTATATTCTTGCCGCCATCGAGCAGGGAATTGATATGTTCGATTGCGTGCTTGCAACCCGCAACGCCCGCAACGGAAATGTGTTTACCGCGCGCGGGGCGTTTGCGCTGAAAAAAGCCGAAAACCGCCTCGATTTTTCGCCGATAGATGAAGAATGTGGCTGTAAAGTTTGCCGTTCGTACACAAGAGCTTATTTGCGGCATTTGTTTAAAAGCCAGGAGATACTGTGTTCGATGCTGGCAACCTACCATAATCTGCATTTCTTGAATGAACTGGTGAAAAACGCACGCGCCGCCATCAGGGAAGGCCGCTTTCAGGCGTTTAAAAGGGACTTTCTTGCAAAATATGAGAGTTGTAAGGGGTAAAAGAATGATAAAATCAGCGCCGCCGCCGTTTCTGCCGCATTGTGTAGTGGTTTTGCTGTTTGTTTTGTTGTGTGCGCCGTCTGTTCAGGCAGATTCCGATACCGCAGACCAGCGCCGCCTTGACATTTTGACGTTTGGAACAGAAACGGAAGTGGCAGCGCTCATCCAGACACTCAGAACCGAGGGCGATTTTTCGCTGGAGAAGGAACTTATCGAAATTGCCGAAAATACCCGAAACCGGACTATACTGGCAGGTGTTCTTAACTTTTTCGGCGAAGCCGCCCGCAGCGGGCTTGAAGAGCGGGCAATTCGCGCCATTCAGGAGCGCGATTTTGAGGCGAATGAAACGATCCTTGCGGCGGTTGATTACCTTGGCAGGGTCAATGCCGCCAACGCGGTGGAGTCGTTGCAGGACTTGATACGATCCAGAGAGAGTTTTTTTCTGAACAACGCCATCCGCGCCTTGGGCAGGGCTGCGCGTGGGCAGGAAGAATCCGGCGTAACAGATACGGCGGCGGAGTTTCTTCTCGATTTTTATCGCTACCGCAATCCTTCCCACGAGAACCAGCGGGAAGCAATAGTGGCGATAGGCGAAACGGGTTCAAGTACGGGACTTCAGTTTCTTATCGATATTATCAGCAGCGAGGATGAGAATGTCGGTCTTAGAATTGCGGCGCTGGAGGCGGTTGCGGCGATTGGCAACCCGCTTGCCGCCAGCGCGGTTGTCGATGCGGTTGCTTCCACTGACCCCGCCGTGCGCTCCACTGCCGTTGCCTCGCTGGGGCCTTTTTCCGGCGCGGCTGCGGATCAGGCGGTTCTTGACGGGTTTCGGGATTCGTACTTCCGCACACGGCAAAGTGCGTCCCGCGCGGCAGGTCAGCGCCAGCAGGAAAGTGCCGTGCCGTTTCTCCGCTTTCGGGCAGAAAACGACGATGTTCCCGCCGTGCGCGATGAGGCGATACGGGCGCTGGGCGCAGTCAACAACAGCGAAGCAATGGCGGCGCTTGACTCGCTGTTTTCCGCGCGCGGCAATTCCGACCGCGTGCGGCTTATGGCGGCGGAGATGCTTCTGCAAAACAATGCCAATGCGTACGGTACGCGAGTTGTTGTCGAAATGGACGAGGCGCAGGCGAGACGGCAAACCGCCCTGTACAACGGCTTTATCAGGATTCTTTCCACCTCGCCACCGTCCGCCTCTTTTGAACCTGCTGCCCGCCGCCTGATCCGCTCAGGCGGAGTCATCGAGCGGGCTTTGGCGCTTGATTTGATTGCCACCAACGAGTTCCGCCACCTCGCCGATGAAGTGCGCGAACTCCTTGACGAACGGAGAAGTAACGCGAGCCTTGCCCGCCGTGCGCGCACCACGCTGGAGCGGTTGGGGCTGGATGAGAAGGATGACGGTAACGAGTAGCAAGAGGATAAATCTCTTTGGCTATTCTTACTGTTATTCTACTGAGTAACGCGCCATGCTGGTCGGTGTTTCAAAAACATCCGCCGCTTGCAGGAGGGAACTTTCCAGCCCCAGCTCAGGCATCTTTTCGCGGATGCGCTCGAAAATAAACTGGGCAATGCGTTCGGCGCTGGGGTCGTTTTTGAAAATCGCCATATCGTTAAGGTTTGTGTGATCCATTGTGTCAACAACACTTCTCATCGCCTTCTTCAAAAGTGAAAAGTCCGCCAGCATTCCACCTTCACCGAGTTCGTTACCCTTTACCCAAAGGCGGACTTTGTAATTATGCCCGTGAAGGTTCTCGCATTTTCCGTGATAGTGGCTTAAAAAATGCGCCGCCGCAAACTCCATTTCAACTCTGCCTTGATACATGTGTTTATCATATTCCGCAGACGGGATTTTTGCAAGCGAGCTTAGGCTATGTTAATTGATATTGTATGATATAAAGATATAAAAAAAGCGCCGTTGTAAGCGGCGCTCTTGAGTAATTACTTTGAGACGATCTTTTACTTGGTTGCCTCAGCTATCTCTCTGTCAGCATCGGCTTTGTCGCTCTTTAACGAAAGTGCTTGTTCTTTTTTGACAATCATTCCGATGAGTCCAAGTATAATCGTAAAGGATGCTACTCTAATTATGTACGGGAAAATGGTTCGATGAATGAACACTGCTAAATGATGCCCCGAACCGTCCGCGCCGCCTCCCATAAAAAGAGCAATAACAAAACCAAAGAAGGTTAATCCTCCGGCGATTAGGGAAATATATATTCCCCAACCTACAATAGTACTGATCGTTTGTCCAATTTTTTCACGCATA
>WQZT01000238.1 GCA_009780595.1 Treponema sp.
CCCAAGCCGCCTGAAAACTTCAATGAAATTGTCCCCAGCGGCAGTTCAAGTTCATCGTGGATAACAAGAATGGATTGGCTTTTTATCTTGAAAAAGGTAGCAGCCGCGGCAACAGATTCGCCCGAACGATTCATATACGTTTGCGGCATAAGAAAATGCACCTGCGGAGAACCCGCGTCCATGCGCAACTCCGCCGCACCCGCGCTTGTCGCGTTCGCTGTGTCAGCGCCCGCTGCGCTTGCCGCGCGCAACTCCGCCACACGTTCCCAAAGCCGCCGCCTGTCCATCGCCGCGTACAGCCCCTTAAACTTTTTCTGCCAGGAAAGGTTTGAGTACAAGGAAAGTTTCTCGGCAAGCAGAAACCCCGCATTGTGCCGGTTGCGTGAATATTCCCGGCCGGGGTTTCCCAGAAACGCCGCAAGTTCTACCATGTGCTTATACTTGAAAACTCGAAACGCTGCACTTACTGAATATCGTCGCGCCGCGTGATCACCCGGCTGATAAGACCGTACTTCACCGCTTCTTCGGCGTTCATCCAGTAATCGCGGTCAGTGTCTTTCTCCACCTGCTCAGCGGAAACTCCGGTTTCATCGGCAATCAAGCGGTTTATTTTCGCCCGCAATTTGTCCAATTCCCGCGCGTGGATTTCGATATCCGTAGCAACCCCGCGAATCCCCGACAGCGGCTGATGAATGAGGTAGTGGCTGTTCGGCAGCCCAACCCGCCGTTCACGCGGGCTTGCCAGTTGAATGATCGCCGCCGCGCTTGCAACCAGCCCCATGCCAATTGTCCACACCGGAGCTTTCACAAACCGAATCATATCAAAAATCGCATAACCCGCATCTGCGTCTCCGCCCGGCGAATCAATAAAAACCCGGATCGGATCGCCGCCCATATCGTCAAGAAGCAGAAGCTGCCTGATGGTTTTTTCCGCCAAATCCTTGTTGATTTCCCCGGACAGTAAAATCGTCCGGGTTTTCAACATTTTTACAATCAGGGGATCACTAGCCGCCTCTTTATTTTCCGCCGCCGCCCCCGATTCTTCATCATCATCCTGAAAAAAACGCACCAAGCGTTGCATAGTCGTGTGCATATTCATCCTTATATAATAGAAAATTTACGCCTCGATTGTAAAGCCTTCCCGTGCCGCAACAATACTCAAATCCGGATTCGTATTCTCGCGGATGTACTTCGCCTCCAGCGCCGTAAGCTGCTCATCCGTTCGGGAAGGATCGTGGTGGAACAGCGCGAGCTTTTTCACACGCGCACGGCTCGCCGAATCAATAACATGTTCAAGGCACGAATGCCCCCAGCCAAGGTGCTTGTCGAACTCCTGTGCAGTATACTGAGCATCGTGGACAAGCACATCCGCGCCGCTGAAAAACCGCAGGATTTTCTCGTTCTCTTCCTGCGCCGCCGCCTCACCCTCACTCGCCGCACTCGCATCGTACTGCGGATCGGCGCTGTCGGTCGGGAAAAGATTACGGAACGGCTCGTGATCGTACGCCGTTACAATAGACTTCCCCTGATACTCAAAACGATACCCCAGACAGAGAATCGGATGGTTCAAATATTTAGTCGTTACCGAAAGCCCGCCGCCCAAATCAAGCGTTGTTTCCTTCAGCTCCTCGTACTCAATATGCGCCGACAACTCGCTCTGACGCACCGGCCAATAGCGGTACGAAAGCTGGGCGCCAATAATCGCCTCCAGCGTATCATCGTTAAACGAAACCGGCCCCCGAATCCTCAGGTTCGCGTTTGAATCGAAAAGCGGTGCAAACATCGGGAACCCCATAATATGATCCCAATGCGTATGCGTAATAAAAATATCGATACTCTCGCAATCTTTGCGCCGCACAATCGAATCACCCAAAAGCCGCGAGCCAGTCCCCAAATCAACAATCACAAGCCGCTGGTCAGCGCGAATTTCCAGGCACGACGTATTTCCCCCAAACTCCACCGTTTCGCCGCCCGGACAAGGAATCGACCCGCGCACCCCCCAAAAAGAAACAGAAAGCATATACACTCCAAAAACCGTACACCGTAATTCGGCAACTATTATTAGTTTACACCATATTTATGGAATGAGAAAGGGGGAGCGCGTTGGTATAAAACGCCGCAGAGTTTAGGCGCCTCGTTGAATGATGAAGTGGTCATCAATAACGAAGGGAAGCAGTATAAAATTATACCGTTGAATGACAATGCGGAAAAAACAAATCGCCATTAGAAAATATACCGTATATAACCGCTGATATAACAACACAAGAAATTGTAGAGTTAATATATGGAAAATAGAGCACGGGCTTAATTTTGTTTATAAATTATGATATACTCTAAGCTATATGGCTTTTGGTGAATTCACCGTGGAAAACGGAAAGGCGTTGCCGATGGGCGCAACCTTGACAGCGCGCGGGGTTAATTTTTCCGTCTTTTCCCGGAATGCTTCTGAGGTATCGCTCCTATTGTTTCAGTCTGCGGAACGGGGCAGTCCCTGCAAAGAGATCAAACTGAGCAGCGCGCATAACCGCACCGGCGATATTTGGCACTGCCACATAAGCGGTCTGAAAGCGGGCGCGTGCTACCTGTACCGCGCTGCCGGGCCGTACGTTCCCGAGCGGGGCTTCCGCTTTAATCCTAATAAAACGCTCATCGACCCGTACGCGAAGGCGCTGACCAGTCTTTCCGGTTGGGATTTGAAAACCTGCACTGGCTACGAAATTGGCGCGGAATCCGGCGACCTTTCGTATTCATACACGGATGATATGTCCTCGCAACCCCGCTGTATTGTGATTGATGACGACTTCGACTGGCAGGGCGATTTGCCCCTGAACTACCCGCTGCGTTTCAGCGTTCTGTACGAAACCCACGTGCGCG
>WQZT01000239.1 GCA_009780595.1 Treponema sp.
CGTTCAGCAAGAATAAAAAACGAAGGAACACGATGAAAACGAATTTAATTTTTAGCAACGGCTTTATTCAGGATGTACGAGCAACAGGAAAACTTACATCTGTACATGTACCTGCAATGCTTCTCGTTATTTTTTTGATGGCGCTCTTCTCGCTGTCGTGCTCGCGGCAGAGCGCGCCCGATGACGGGCTTGTTATCGCGGTAAGCATTCCGCCGCACGCGTGGTTTGTTTCGGAGATCGCGGGGGATAAAGCCTGGGCGCTTGTCCTTGTTCCGCCCGGGCAAAACCCTCACACGTTCGAGATGACTCCCCGCCAGTTGGAGAGCCTTTCCTCAGCCAGCGCGTGGATACGCTGTGGTCTGGATTTCGAGATAAGCCTTCTGCCGCGCATTGCCCCGCTGTTTCAAAACCTGCTGATCGTTGACGGAACGGAAGGTGTGCACTTCAGGCTTTTGGAATCGCATGCACACAAAGATGAAATGCACGGTGAAGAAGATGACGACGACGACGAGGGGCATGGATATTCCCCATCACCGCTGGAGATCGACCGGCACACATGGCTAGGGCGTGAACCTGCAAAAATACTCGCCGCGCATATCAGGGATGTGCTTTCACATTTGGATTATAAAAACGCGGAGTTTTACAGCGAGCGCACCGACACGCTCATTCGCGAAATAGATGCTGTGTTTGATGAGTTGAGCGCCGCGCTTGCCCCGCTCAGCGGCAGGAGCGTTTTTGTCTATCACCCAAGTTTCGGGTATTTTTTTGACGAGTTCGGTATATATCAAGAGGCGGTGGAAACTGGCGGCAGCGAACCGACACCGCGGCAGTTGAGCGACCTTTTGGACAGTATCGCCGAAGACAACCCTGCCGCGATTTTTGTGCAGATGCAGTTTCCGGTTACCGCCGCGCGAACACTCGCGGATGCAGTTGATGCCCAGTTGGTGGAACTCGACCCGCTGGCGTTTGACTGGCTGGACAACATACGCCGAATGGGGTATGCGCTGCAAGCGGCAATTCGATGAAGAATATCGCGGTACGCTTTGACGCAGTTTCTTTCTCGTACGGTAACGCCAGCGGCAGTGCGAGCAGTGCCAACGCCGTTGGCAATTCCCTCGTTTTACAAGACGCCTCGTTTCATATTCACTGCGGAGAATTCGCCGTCATGGTGGGACCGAACGGCTCCGGTAAAACCACGGTGCTGAAACTTCTGCTCGGGCTTGAAACGCCGTCAGCCGGAACAATCGAAGTCGCCACTGCAAGCCGTGCGTATGTCGCGCAGAATATGCCCGCCGATAATTTGTTTCCCATCACCGTGCGCGATATTGTCAGAATGGGGCTGTTGCTCCCGCTGGCGCGCTACCCGAAACGCGGCGCAACGGCGAATGCGGCGGTTGATGACGCGCTGGAAAAAACCGGCATTGCCGACCTTGCCTCGCGCCCGTATCGCTCGCTGTCCGGCGGGCAAAAGCGCCGGGCGCTCGTTGCGCGCGCACTTGCCGCACAGCCGGAAATGCTCGTGCTTGATGAACCAACCGCGAACATGGACAGCGAAAGTATTACACTGCTGTACCAAACACTCGGCGCTTTCAAAAACGCAATGACCATTCTGCTCGTTACCCACAACACGGACTATGTTACGGCGCTCACCGACCGGGTTTTGTGTTTGGACAACAGTCGCAAAATTGTCCAGCACGATACGGAAAAAAGCGTTTCCGCATGGCTGTACCATCACGGCGGTGTTACTGACGAACTGCGGGTACTTCACGGGAACTGCGATTGCAGGGACGAGTGTTGCCTTTTGGCGGGGAATGAGGAATGGGCGAGCAGCGGGAGGAACGGCGCGGTATGATGGATTTTTTTGCGGCGCTGGCAAACCCGGCGTTTCCTTTTCTGCGGAACGCTCTTGTTGCCGGACTGCTTTCCTCCGTGTTGTTCGGGATTCTCGGTTCGGTTGTTACCGTGCGCCGCATCGGCAGCCTTGCCGGTGCGATTTCCCACGCCGTGCTTGGCGGCATCGGAATGGCGCTGTACCTGTCGTCAACAGTCGCGCCCGGTTTCCCGCCAATCGCCGGCGCGCTGGTTTTCGCGGTGCTGTCCGCGCTTGTCATCGGGCTTGTTTCGCTCAAAGCCAAGCAGCGCGAGGACACCGTCATCAACGCCATTTGGGTTATTGGGATGAGCCTGGGGCTGCTGTTTATGGCGCGAACCCCCGGCTACGCCGATCCGACAACGTGGCTTTTTGGAAACATTCTGCTCATCTCAAATACGAATTTAATTTTGCTTGCCGCACTTGCAATTATCGTTCTGATTTTGAGCCTGCGGTTTTACGCCCAAATCGAAGCATCCTCGTTTGATCCGGAGTTTGCATCCACGCGCGGTGTTCCCGTCGACAAAGTTTTTCTGCTCCTCCTTTCCCTCACCGCCATCGCGATTGTCCTGCTGCAGACCTTTGTCGGCATCGTGCTGGTTATTGCCATGCTCACGCTCCCCGCCGGAACAGCCACCGTGTTCTCCCGCAGCCTCGGCGGAATGATGCTTTTGTCCTGCCTGTTTGCCGCGTTCTTTTCAGTGGCGGGACTTGCATCCGGCTGGCTCTTTGATCTGCCCGTTGGCGCAATGACGGTGATTATTGCCGGCATCGTTTTCTTGGTAGTTTCTATTAGCAAAGTGATCAAAAAATAATTTTTTTCGATAAATAATATTGCAAGAATTCTTTTTTCTACTATAATCAACAGCAGGTGTAGCGGAGTCCCTTTAGTTTTTCTAAGGCTTTGCTCTCGATCACTTTTCCATTCATCGTAGTGCCGGATTATAACAATAATATTTGCTGCTTTCATGTACCGGTTCGTCTGTGTTTATGTGGATTAC
>WQZT01000240.1 GCA_009780595.1 Treponema sp.
CTTCGGTATTATTATGGTGGTGAATCTCGCAATCGGTTTCTTCACGCCGCCAATCGGTGTCAATCTGTTTGTCGCATCGCGTATCGGTAACGAAGGGATAGAAACTATCTCGCGCGGCATTGTTCCGTTTGTGCTGGTTATGTTTGTCTGCCTTATGCTTATCACGTACGTACCTCAAATTGCGATGATTCTGCCGTCAATTCTTGGCGGAAGGTAAGGCGATGATACTTGCCCTGGAATGCAGCACAACGTCCGGCAAAGCGCTGCTGTACGACCCGAACAAAGGCGAAATCCTCCGCGTAAAAAGCGAAAGCTACCCAAGCGGGATAGGCGCGTGGCGCGGGGTGCAGGGCGCGCAGGACACTCAGGCGGTTATCACGCTCGTTGCCCGGCTGGGAAAAGAGGTCGCCGACGGCGCGGGGGCTATCGAAGCTGTCGCGCTTGCCGGAACGTTTCACAGCGTGCTTGTGTGCGGCGGCTCAGGCGGCGCGCTGGAACCGCTTACCCCAACGTACACGTGGATGTACACCGGGGCTGAAGAGCTTACCGGGCAGCTGCGGAAAGACGAGCGGTATACGCTTGATTACTACCATCGAACCGGCTGCATGGTGAATGCGCTGTACCCCGCCTTTCAGCTAATGAAATTGCGCAAAGACGGGTTTAATTTTGACGGGGCAAAAGTTTCCACGCAGGGCGCTTTTTTATTTTACACGCTGACGGGTGTTCACCTTGAAACAGCAAGCACCAATTCAGGCGGCGGCTTGATCAACCTGAAGGAAAAAAGCTGGGATCGCGCAACGATAGAAGAAATCGGCATTGCGCCAGATAATTTCGCAGAGCTTGCAACGTACCACGATGCAAAGCCGCTTTCGGCAGCGGGCGCGGTGTTGCTGGGCATTAAGAGCGGCATTCCCGTGTTGCCATCATACCCCGACGGCGGCTTGAACCAGGTCGGCTCCGGGGCGCTCAATCCTGGCTCGATGACGTTTTCGATGGGGACAAGTGCGGCGATCCGCCTTTCCGTGCCAGAGCCGCTTGTTCCCCCGCGCCCAAGCACGTGGTGCTACCTGTCGCCGTACTCGTGGATGAGCGGGGCGGCGGTTAACGGCGCGTGCAACTGTGTTGACTGGATAAAGCCGGTTTTATTCCCTGCGAAAAGTTACGCCGAAGTGGAAAGCTCTGGCGCGGATTACCGGAATATGCCGTACTTTATGCCCTTCCTGTTTGGCGAGCGCTGCCCCGGCTGGAACGACGCGAAAAAAGGCGGCTTTTACGGGATGCGCTCGTACCACACTCCGGTTGATATGTACTTTAGCGTGCTGGAAGGCATTTTGTTCAACGTATACCAGTGTTACGAAATCCTGCGCGAAGTGGCGCAGGAGCCTGAGGAGATTCTCCTTTCAGGCGGTATTTTGAATTCGCCGCGTTGGAAGCAAATGTGCGCCGATATTTTTAACCGCGAAATCGCCTGTGAAAAAATCCCCCACGCCTCTTTAGTCGGCGCTGCCGTGCTTGCGCTGGAATATACGGGCCGCCTTGGCAGCATCAAAGATTACCGCGTAACAAGGAGCCAAACCATCCGCCCAGAAGAAAAAGGCGCGGCGCTATTCGCCGAGCGCTACCAAAACTACCTCGCGTACTACGAAAGCGTGTAATTTCTATTCGTTATCCCACTCGATAAGGCAGATTGCCAGCGCTTCAACCGCCTCGCCAGTTCCTGTGGGGGCAAGCCCCTCGTTGGTTTTGCCTTTGACGAAAATCTGTTCGGGTGATACTTCCAGCGCCTGAGCCAGGGAGTGGCGAATGTTTTCCCGGTGGGGCAGTATTTTCGGCTTGTCGCACATTACCACACAGTCGAGGTTCACAAGCCGCCAGCCGCCTGAGCGCACAAGCTCCCACGCATTCCTGAGCAATGCAAGTGAATCGGCATCTTTCCACGCCGGGTCGCTGTCGGGGTACAGTTCGCCAATGTCCCCCAGCGCCGCCGCGCCCAGCAGGGCATCGGTTACCGCGTGGGCAAGCACATCGCCGTCAGAATGTCCCAGTTCGCCTTTCCCGAAGGGAATTTCCACACCACCCGCGAGAAACTTTCTACCCGGTACAAGCCGGTGTACATCCCTGCCCAACCCGACCCGCGTCATAGACGGAGATCCTCCGGGTAGGTGATTTTTTTGTTGCCGGGATCACCGGGAATCACCGCCACGTGCCCGACAAACTCCCCCCAGACTTCAGCGTCATCGGTATATTCAAGCACGTTCCCGCCGTTCGATTGCCGTACTGCCGTTTCCCGTGCGGCGGCTTTTTCGTGCGCGGCGAGTATTTCCGGAAATTTAAAACCCTGCGGGGTTTGAGCGGCGCAGATTGCCGCGCGTTTCAGGTGGCGTTTAATGAAAACCGCGCCGCCGCCTTCGCTCTGTTCAAGTTCTTTGGGCGTTTCTGTAAGGGGAAGTGCGGGAATCACCGCGCCGTATGTAATCGCCGCATCTATTATACTCTCGATAAGTTCAAGGTTTATCCATGGGCGCGCCCCATCGTGAATCAACACATGGGAAGGGTTAAACGGCACAAGGTGCGTCAGGGCGTTATGCACCGAAGCACGGCGCGTAGTGCCGCCGTCGACAAACAGAACGCGCTTGTGCCAGTGGTCTGAAAGAAGTTCGCCAAGTGCAACACGCGCCTCCGTTTGCGATGACGGCGGTGTGGCGATAACGATGCGGCTTATGCGGGGGCACGCGGTAAAAGCGCTTAACGCAGAGCCGAGTACGGTAAGAGGATTTTTAGGTATAGGCAGATATTCTTTTTTTATGCCACCCATCCGTATCGAAGCCCCGGCCGCGCATAGTACC
>WQZT01000241.1 GCA_009780595.1 Treponema sp.
ATTGTAGAGCTTTGGACTTCTCGCAATTTTATAGGGTTTCCGCCAATTCAATTGCCAAATACGATGATTGCTCTGCAACCGGGGCGGGCTGTGCCATTACCAATAATGCCTCCTGTTGCAACACCGTTGCCAACAGATCCGCCGCCGCCATTGCCAGCAATGCCCGTGCCGTCGAGAAAACAGAACCTGACCAGAAATCTGTTGATGGGTATCGGGTTTGGGTTGATGATAACGTCTGCAGGATTTTTGGGAGTTGCCAATTTTTTCCCGCGGGATGTTGAATTGGAAAACGATCTCAGGCAATACAATTATATTGCTGGTGGGGTTTTTGGTGTTGGAGCGGTTTTTACTTTCCTGGGAATACTGCAAAATCCTACTGTTTCGAGGTAGGTTCTTCCGATTATGCCGCAGATAGAGGTTACGGAAGCAAGTTCCATTGTGGGCGAACTTGGTCGTCCGCAGAATTTTGGATGGGCAAAGCTTCCGTTCTTCACATTTGATCGCGGGTTACTGACAGCGCCGCGCCGCCGCATGGGCGAATCTGATCGCTACGTTCTCATGTCTCCATCCCACACTGTTGTTTTTGAAATACTCGATGATGGTTATCAGGGGTATATGTGGGCATCGGTCATTTCCTTTAAAGATAAAAAGCGTTCTACCCATGTTCTCCGTACACCGTTTTCACTTGGTTCTTTTAATATGCCGTCAGACAGCGAGGCTGGATCAATTAAGTTAAAACATAGAAAAGATTTCCTTAATTTTGCCGTAATGGACAAAGGAATACGTATCATCAAGGTTGATATTCCCAAGTTCAGCCGTGGTTTAAGTTTGCGGGGCGAGGTTGTTCTCATCCCGCCGCCCGATTCCCAGTCGCTGGCAACGAATATGCCGTGGCGGGCAGATGCGGGCGCTTTTTGCTGTTCGCGGCGCTCGCCGTGCTACTCTGTCGAAGGGGTAATTCAGCTTGGAACAACCGAGCTCACGTTTATGCGGGATAGCGGCTGGGGGATTTTTGACTGGAACCGGGGCGTGCGCCCCCGCAAGGATTTGCGTTTTTGGGCGGCTGGCAGCGGGCTGTTTGCGGGGCGGCAGACGGCTTTCAGCGTGGGGCATAGCTCGGCGGATTCTTCGCATGGCACGGAAAATGCTTTTTTTCTTGACGGCGCACTGCACAAACTCGATCAGGTAACGTTTCACCTGCCTTCTCGCCGCCTTGCGCCGTGGCGTTTCACCAGCAACGACAACCGGCTGGAAATGACCTTTACACCCAAGCAGGAACGAGACGAAAACTACCAGATTTTCTTATATTCCCTCAAACGCCGCCAGTTGTTCGGCTCGTTTTCCGGCAGGGTAACGCTTGACTCAGGTGATGAGTTTGAGTTTCGCAACATAGCAGGATTTGCCGAACGCCGCAAGAGCCGCCTGTAAACTAATCATTACTCATATTGTCATATCGGAATTGTAAATCGGAATAAAAATGAGCATTGATTGACGTTTTTATTTTAGCTGGCTATACTCTATATTGATAACGATTACACAGGAGATTTTTTATGAAAAGGATTGTAGTAGCAGGTTTCGTTCTTCTTTCGGCGCTTTTTGCCTTTAGTTGCGGTTCTGCACCAGCAGTTTCAACAGGCGTGTCAGATCCAACAATGCCGCCCTGGGTTAACGAGCAGCCGCCTGCGGATGTGCTGTGGGGAATAGGCGTTGCGGATAACGTTCAGATGCAGATGCGGATGACAATGGCGGATTCCCGTGCGCGGCAAGACATTGCCCGGCAGCTTGAAGTCCTTGCACAGGGCATGGTTACCGATTGGGCGCGCGAGGCAGGTGGAATTAGCAACGCCGCCGCGGCGCAGTTTCAGGAATCGGTAAGCCGCCAGGTTACCCAGTCGACTCTCCGGGGCGTGGTTCGTGAAACAATGTGGACAGCGCCGGATAATAAAACGCTCTGGGTACGGGTCAGTATGTCAAAAACTGATGCATCAAGAGTTGCGGCTGACGAGGTTGCACGAGCCATCGACAGCGATGCTGCCCGCTTTGCCGAATGGAAATCGATGAATGCACTTGAGCAGATGGACAGGCAACTCCAGAACAATCAGACGTCTCCCCAGCCGGTGAGAAACTAACCGCCGAAATTGGGTTATGCTGAGGCTTTGCTGCCACGTGCGGTAAAGCCTCGTCATCCTACGTTTTACCAACAGCCGATGCGGTTTACGATTACCCCGTACACAAACAATTCCCCCATGGCGCTGTGGCACGCTCTGTCCGCCAATGCTTTCTGCCTGAAGGACAGTGCCCGCCCCGCCGAATCTATCTTCTACTATGACACTGCACCGTCCGGAGGCGGCGGTTCAACACCGCGCGCGGTATTTGTCCTGCTCCACGGTCTGGGGGACGAGGCCGATACGTGGCGGCACATTCTCCCGCTCGTGAGTGCCGCCGGCTGCCGTGCGCTTGCGCCGGATTTGCCCGGCTTTGGCCGCTCGGTTTCATCCGGCAGGATAAGCCTGAGCAGCTACGCCGCCGCCGTTGCGCGATTTGTCGAAGCGGTTGTGCTGCCCGGCGCGGGGAACAGCGGCACGCTGGAACGGCCACCCGTTTTTCTAGTCGGCAGTTCGATGGGCGCTATTGTTGCCGAAGCCGCCGCCCTGCACAAGCCGGAACTTGCCAGCGGCTTAATCCTCATGGGTGCAAGCATTCCCGGCGGCCCCGGCAACCGCGCCTTGTTCGCCCTCATCAAGCGCCTTTTCCGGCGGAAGTGGTACCGCTCGTACCGGAAAGACCCCGACGGCGCGTGGCGTTCCCTCGCCCCGTACTACGCTGACGTGG
>WQZT01000242.1 GCA_009780595.1 Treponema sp.
AAATTCTGTAGTCTGTGACCGCGAGACATGGCCTCTTAGCTCTTGTTGTAAACTTTACAATATAACAAATTCAATTGGGGGGGGGGGGGGTAATTGCCAACGATATTGACAATACCGGGAGGAGGTTTCTGCTTGGGAGACATGTGTTCGAACGGTTTCATCTTGATCCCCCTAAGGCCAATCCTACGCATACACGGAACCGCCAAGCCAATCCGCCCGCCGGCAGTTCCACAATCGCAACTACGGGTATGATACACCCTGCGAACGAATCTGTAAAGGGGTGTGCGCAGACGGGAAGGTCCTGCGACCGGCACACCGATGCCGATACGCCTTATCCCGCCATAATGAAGTTTTTGGAAAGATTATTGTTTACAGTCGTTTTTTCTTGCAAAATTTACAAAGATATGATATAAGTAATCAGGAGGTTTTATGAGCAAGAACAGTTTCATCAAACGATGCGAGTTACTTCCGGTCAATGTCATTGCGACGGCTTTAGGGTTTGCCACGCTTTCTAACATGTGGGCCCTGGCACTGGGCTTCCCGTGGGTTAGGATTGTTACGCATGTGGGGGCGGCTATTGTCTGGATCATGGCCGCAATCAAGATGACGCGCTGCTACCCGTCGTTTAAGGCGGAGTACACCATGGTCGTACCCTGTGCGCTCTACGCCACTTTCTCCATGCTCGCGATGTTGCTGGGTGCGTTTATCCTTGACATACACGCGACGCCCATCATAACGCCGAACCCCGTACCGGCTTTGGCTACGGTAGGGCGTGCCGTTTGGATTTTCGGCTTGGCATTGCATGCCGTTCAAGTATCCGTGTTTACCTTCAGGTTTGTTATCAAAGGCGGCGTGAAGCTCGACTCTTTCCTTCCCACCTGGTTTGTTACCTACATGGGTTTCCTGGTCGGAGTCGTTACCGGGCTTCCCGTGGGTTTCCCCTGGATTATGCAGGCGTTAATGGTCTACGGCATCGTCGTATACCCGCTTGTGGTTATCGGGCAACTCGTCCGTATCAGGAAAAAGCCAATCCCCCATATGTTTAAACCTACCGGGGCCATCTTCCTTGCGCCGCCAAGTCTTTTCTTTATAGCGTGGCTTAACGTGGCGCAAAATCCTGACCTGTGGAACCTGAACATTCCCGCGGTCGTCTGGCTTTCCTACCTTATCGTGTTTGTTACGATTATCCGCGTGGCGACGCTCATCCCCGGTTATATCCGGCTCGGGTTTTCGCCGGGCATGGCGGCATTGACCTTCTCTTCGGCGATTGCCACGGTTGCCACCTTCCGTATGGTCGGCTGGCTTAACGCAAACGGCATGGGGGATATTGCGTTTTGGCTTAACCAGTTTTTCGGCGTGCAGATGTTCCTTACAACGGTCATAATGGTCTATGTGGGATACAACTTTTATTTCCTATGGAGAAAAGATCCGCTTAAACTTGCCCCCGCCGATTCCAGTGCGGCTAAGTTGACGCAAAACGTATAAAGGAGCGTATTGTGAAGAAAGTTCAGACTACCTGTAATTACTGTTCGTTGTCGTGCAATCTTGACTTCCATGTACAGGACAACAAGATTGTGAAGGTACTTCCCACCGAGGGGTATTCCGTCAATCCGGGCTTTGCCTGTATCAAGGGAATGAACCTTGACAAGCAGTTGACCAAGTACAAGCCGCCGAAACAACTGCCGCGCATCAAAAAAGCAGACGGCACATTTGAGTACCAGAGCTGGAACGAGGCGATTTCCAGCACGGCGAAGAAGCTTTTGGAAATACGCGACAAATACGGGAATGAAAGTATTGCGGCGCTCAGCACCGCCCAGATGCCGTTGGAGGAAATGGCGCTTTTTAGCCACATCATCCGCGGTTACCTGCAGACAAACTGCGATGCAAATACCCGGCTCTGCATGGCTACGAGCGTTATCGCCCACCAGGGCGCGTTTGGCTTTGACGCTCCGCCGTACTGCCTGAAAGACTTCGAGCTTTCCGACACGATCATCCTCATCGGGGCGAATCCGGTGGTGGCGCATCCGGCCGTCTGGAATCGTATCAAGCACAACTCGCTGCCGGGGCGCAAGCTTATCGTTATCGATCCGCGCAAATCAGAAACCGCCAAGCATGCGGATTACCACTACGCGATTCGGGGCAAGACCGACATCAAGCTGTTTTACACGATTGCGAACTATCTGATCCGGCAAGACTGGATAGACAAGAACTACATCAGCAAATACACGAATAATTTTCAGGCATTTAAGGCGTTTGTTGCGGACTTCAAGATGGAGAACGTCAAAGCGGAAACCGGGCTTGAGATCGAACAGGTAAAGGAACTTGCCGAACTCATCCACAAGGGCAAAGCCGTGTCGCTGTGGTGGACGATGGGTGTCAACCAGGGCTACGAAGCCGTGCGTACCGCGCAATCCATTATCAACATTGCCCTGATGACGGGCAACATCGGGCGTCCGGGCACGGGACCCAATTCGCTGACCGGGCAGCCGAACGCGATGGGTTCGCGCCTGTTGAGCAACCAGGCGATTCTTCCCGGCGGCGGGGATTACGACAATGTTGTCCGCCGCGCGGCGTGCTCTGCGGCGATGGGAGTGCCCGACTCGATGCTGCCCAGTAAGCCTACGCTTACCTATGATGTGATCGTTAACAAGATCAACGCCGGGGAAATAAAGGCGCTGTGGGTCGTGCATACCAATCCGCGCCACTCGTGGACAAACAACGAGACGTTCCAAAAGGCAATGGAGAAGCTCGAGTTGCTGATTGTCAACGATATTTACGATGATACCGAAACGTCATCGGACTGCCATGTGTTTTTCCCGGTTGTTC
>WQZT01000243.1 GCA_009780595.1 Treponema sp.
AGGGGATTTACTGCGCCCTCTGCCTGGTTGCCGCATTAGTTTTTTTGAGGACGGGTTACTTTAGCTCGTTTTTCATGATACCCAGCGCTACGTCCGGGTGCTCGGCGGCGAGCAGACCCATTGCCGACAGGATATACCGCCGGTCTATGCGCACTTGCGCCACCTTGGGGCAGAGCGACTGCGAGTCGGCCAGGTTGTGCAGCATGCGGATGATCGGGATTTGCAGTGCGTGGGCGGCGATTTTGGCGGCGTCCGGGCTGTGTACGAGCGCGCCGCCGGTGGCAATCAACGTTCTTACCCCGGTCAAATCCTTACCGTATTGAAACCGCACATTGCCGTGGGGTGTCCAAGCTTCTGACACCGTTCCCGCGTGTCGCGATATCGCAGTTCTCACCGCCGCGCTCGCCAACGCGAAGTCCAGCGCGGCGCGTTCGGGTGTGTCCGGCAGGTCGGCGGCACCCAAGCCCTCCACCAGCGCGGGGATTGCGGCCTCGTCCAGCCCCGAAAGCTCGGCGAGCCGCTCGGCGCCCACCGCCTCAATGACTCCGGCGGCGCTGTATCTCATCCCGATATCGCCCTCGACCGTTCGTTTGGCCCACGGCTCGGGTAAGCCCAGGACGACAGTGCCGCCCGAGCTCGGCGCTCCCGAGGCCATCGAGTAAACGTCGGTTGTCGCCCCGCCCAAATCAACGGCGATTAGCTCGCCCAGCCCGGGTTGCGTATCCGTGCCCTTGGCGAGCAGCTCCATCGCAGACAAAACGGCGGCGGGCGTGGGCAAAACGATGCCATCCAGCAGCTCAGCCTCCCGGGTCAGTCCCTTAGCCTGTACAATCCGGCGCAAGAATAGCTCACGGACGCGCTCCTGGGTCGGCTCAATATTCAGTTTTCTCGGCTCGGGCATGACATTATCACAGCGGTAGACCTCTCGCCCGGAGAGCAACCGCTCACACTCCTCCGCACAGACGCGGTTGCCCGCGATAATTATGGGGAAATCGGCTGCACACCCGGCAAGCATTTCCGCGTTGTGCAGGATATTTCTGCGATCGCCGTAGTCTGTACCGCCGGTGAGCAGCAGAATATCCGGCGAGATAGCCGCGATTTCGTCGACGTCTTCATCGGTGAGTCGATACGAATAGACGCGGGCGACCTTTGCGCCCGCGCCCAGCGAAGCTATCTTGGCCGCCTCAGCTGTGAGCGTTGGAACAAACCCGCAAACGACCATACGAAGCCCGCCCGCCGCACTGGAACAAGCAAGGCGGGTGTCGAAGGCTCCAATGCCGGTCTGCGCTTTCAGCTCGGTAAGCGCTGTCGCTAAACCTTCGCCGACATCGGTTTCGACGGTAGTATATGCCGCCGCCGAGCCAATCAGTTTACCTGCTTTCAAGTCAGCGGCGGTTAGTTTGGTAAATGTGCTGCCAAAATCCACTAATAGTGCGGTCATACGCTCAGCCCTCTGTAAAATTTATCTGCGATAATAATACCACAAGATTCGACCTAGGTAAAGTGATGGCGAAGCCGCGCCCGGCGCTTTTTGTAGCCGGGCAGAATACCCGTGACACTCGCTCAAAACTTTGGCGAGTGGTTTGTCGCGGTTAGGGCACCAACTTATGTACGACAACGTAATCGACAACATCGAGCGCGGCCATCAAAAGCAACTGAAAACATCGCTGAATTATGCTCGGCTTTTACCGCTTTTCGCCCGGAAAAGCCTGCTTTATATCGCATAGAGAGCATTTTTGCAACACATTTACTTATTTAGTATTCCCACAGTCCTTAAATGGGCGGGGGTTATTTGTCGGCGATTGCCGCTACCTTCCGCTCTTCCGATTCTTCTCGCGAGTATCCTGCAGCGCCTTGATATCACCTTCGCTCGGCGGACCGGCGCTCACGTGCTCACCATTGGCCATTTTATTCTCCACATCTTCAATCATATGCTTTACTACGTGGCCGCCTACTTTACCGGTGTGCTTAATGTTATCGTTCATGTAGGTATCCTCCTTATATTGGGACAGCTTTGACTTATTGTACGCTAAAACAGCAAAATCAACCTAGTAAATTGTTGGCAGGAGTTAGAGAGACATGGGCGATTCAACCACGGTGATTTATCCCCTCAACCGTGACCTGCTACGCAGCCCAACCTGTAGCCATATTAAATCACACACGCTAATATAGGGCTTTCGCATTTTCAAGCGGTATATTTGGGGATGCGCAATAAAAAACAAAAGCCTGCTAGCCGCTTGAACATACGGCTTAACAGGCTTGTTCTAATGTGTACTGAGGTTTACGGTACACCTGTGCTTATTCATGAAGAGTTGGACGCACTAGTGTTTCGGATTTTTGGTGGTCACGCTATTGTGGAAGAAGATGCTTGCATAGCCCATCTTCCAGAGTTCATGGAAAACTTTATAGTACCGGCTCAACGGTAGTATACTTTTTGGATTATAGAATTTTATTAATGGAAAAGCCTATCGAATGAAGGCTTTACAAAAGAAAATTGCCATGTACGACCATTTTCTTTATGGTCGAAGCGTTCTTGCAAAAATTTTCAGAAAACCCCATAATAATACCGTTTTAAGGCGGACGATAAGCTTCATTACATTACTATAAGAATCGCTATGGTCGGCTAGACGATTTCCCCGGACAATAAATCGGGGCTGAAAGCGTGTGTATTCGCTTTCAGCCCCGATTCCTGTTAAAACGACTCCATGTAAAGTTTTTCCACCACGGCGCGGTCGTTTGGTACGGGGGCGCTATCTAGCAGCATCTGCAGCCCCGGGGTCTCAAACACAAGGTCGGTCAGCCGCGGGACAT
>WQZT01000244.1 GCA_009780595.1 Treponema sp.
GCCCAGTTTAATCCCCGACAGCGCCGGAACCAGCGCGGGCAACAGCGGGTCGGAACTGAGCGTAAACGGCTTGCCCTCATCGTCAATCCCCATCAGGTAGCGCAGCCACGCCGCAAGAACGAGGGGAATGAGTTTCAGGTCGTCGATTTTGAGCGCCGGACTTGCAAGGTAGGCCTTGATTGTTTCGCCAAAACGCACGGGGATTTTCTGCGATATGTCAATCGCGATCCGCTGCGGCGTGTCGGGCATAAAGGGGTTTGGAAAACGAACGTTGATAACGCTGGCGATAAATTCCTGCGGCGACAGAATGATCGGATCGACAACCACAGGCAGCCCTTCCTGATAACCAATGGTCTTGATAAGTTTGACCAAGTGAGCGTTTTTCATTTCCTCGCTGATCCGCGTGTAGCCCAAAAGACAGCCGAAAATCGCCAGCGTCGTGTGGAGGGGGTTAAGGCAGGTGCAGACTTTCATCTTTTCAACTTTCGCCACGGTTTCCTTGTCCGTGAACATAACGCCGGCTTGTTCAAGCGGCGGGCGGCCATTTGCAAACGCATCCTCGATCACCAGATAGCCAGTTTCTTCCGCGTTGACAAAGGGCGCGGTCGGGGTAGTTTTGGGGTAAAACTCCGTGTCGGTAAAACCGTCTTTTTCCAGCAACTCCTTCACGCCCTTGTCCGGCCCCGGAGTAATCTTGTCTATCATCGTGCAGGGAAAACTCACGCGGCGGCGGTCGTGGACATAGTCGAGAAAACCCTTTTCAGCGCGGCCGTTTTCCGTCCACGCGCGGGCAAAGCTTTCTATGGCGGCGGCAAGCTTGTCGCCGTTGTGCGAACAGTTGTCCATGCTGACGAGAGCAAGTGGAGAGCCGCCGGAACGGTAGCGCTCCAGAAGGAGGGCGGCGGCTTTACCAAGGTACGTTTTCAGCGGCGATTCGACATTTGCACCACTGCCGGGCCCAGAGCCAAAATCAGACAACGCATCCGCGTTAAAATTCCCCGAACTGTCGTGAAGATTGTACGCTTTTTCGGTGATGGTAAAACTCGCCATTTTCAGGGAAGGCGCGCGGAAAATGGTTTTCAGTTCGGAAAAATCCGCAGCATTCCCCATCCACAGGGACTTCGCAATACTGGCGATAACGGTTTTCTGGATAGTCCCGTCGGCTTTCAGCGTTACACCCAGCGTCAGGTTGTCGCAGGGCTTGAAAACCTTGTCGATAATTTCCCCATCTCGCCCGGCAACCATAATAATGCCCGTTTTCGCAAGCCCCCGATCAAGCAAGGTCTGATGCAATGCCGCAGGAAAAATACGAAAAATATTCCCCGCTCCGAAATGCACCCATTCGGGCGTTTTCTCCGTTGTCGCAATCATCGCTTCCCGGTCAAACTCAGGAAGCGTTATCCCCGCTTGTTCCCATTGGGCGCGGTTGGCTAATTCGTTGTTATTCAGACGCATGGTTATAGTATAGCACAAGATACGGAGAAGTGTGAGTAGGGGTAAAAGTATCCGAAAATCCTTCGGAGCAGAACATGAAGGAACTAAGGGCGCACCAGCCTGAACCCATTGCCGATGTACCGATAGTTGGGGGGTGCGTAGCCGCGGCGCACAGAACGCGCGTCCAACTCCGAATTGCCCCAACCGCCACCGCGGCTCACGCGGAACGAGCTGTAGTGCCCGGGTTCAGCATACATCTCGTAGCACCACTCCCACACGTTGCCGCTCATATCGTATAGACCTAGCTCGTTGGCTTTCTTCTCACCAACTTCGTGTGTTCGGTAACCACTGTTTGCATCGTATACTGCAAACTCATCTAACTCATCATCATTACTGCCAGAATACAAAAAATACGTATCTGTCTCTTTCCCTTCGTACCCTTTTGATTTCGTTCCGCCTTTCGCCGCAAACTCCCACTGGTGTTCTGTCGGTAAGCGCCAGCCGTTCGCTCCTGTAACAACTTCAACATCATCCCAATCTTTATCGTCATAACCGTTAGGTACAGCACCCCAAACAGCAGAATCAGTGCTCCCCTTTATTTTGTACGCAGGTTGCAACCCATCTTTCACACTTAGCTTGTTCGCAAATACCAGCACATCGTACCAGCTTACCGTTTCTACCGGCAAGTTGTCGCGGTTAAACGTCGGCGTTGCAGGGACAAAAATGAAAACGTCCTCCACACTGTAGCTATCATACTTGTTTGTCCCGTCAAAGTGGCCGGGGTTTTCACCCATCACTTCTTTCCACTGCGCCTGTGTTACCAGATACTGACCCATGTGGAATGTATCTACCGTTATCAGTCTGTCATTTGCACCAATAGTTGAACCATCCCTACCGTACATGAACGTGCCGCCTTCAACTTGTACCGTTTTGATAAGGTTCTCTTGATTTGCAATGGATTGTTCTTCGGTATGCGTGACAGCACGATTGTCAACGCGCTGCTCTTGTTCTTCCTCAACCATTGACGGCTTGCTTGTTACTGTCCGATCTTGCACATGCGGCGTTTTGTCTTTATCGTCATTGTTCCCAACATCAGCTCTCCTGTTGTCGCAGGATACAATCCCAAAACCCAGAACCCCTAGTACGGCTATGGCAAGTAACGCCTCCCGTTTACTCCGCTTTGTTTTCACCATTTGAAAAGCTCCTCCAATACTATAAAAGCGCGTTGTGTTCATTTTTGCATTATATATATATATTTACAAGTATAGAAATTTAGAATATCATTTTAATGGAAGCTCTATCAAAGCTCACATGAAGTGAAGGAGAATCTCATGACTAGTTATACTGAATTGGGTCTTTCCAATACCGTTGA
>WQZT01000245.1 GCA_009780595.1 Treponema sp.
CAACGCCTTCCAGAGCGCAGTACAGTTCCCGAAGCAGATCGGGGTCGCTGAAGAGCAGGGAGAACACGCTGTCTTTGTACTTGGTGTTTGCTGGCATACGTCAAGTATGCAGTGTGTTCAGCGTTTTTTCAAGACTGGAGCGAGGAGCTATCACGGAAATTAATTTTGCTTTAAGGGTATACTGAAACAACACTGAATAGTAGGTAATAACCAGCGACGACGGGGCATGGTCTGGCGAAAGCACGAACCCGTTCAAAACAACATTGCAAATTATTGGAATTTATTGCATACTTATTTAATGGGTGAAATTGCCGAATACAAGAAAACACTCGCAGAAACGCTGAAGGCGCGGGCTGAAATACTTGAAAAATCTGATCTTCCGAAGTTGAAGGAGGATCTCCGCGCGTACCATACGGGATTTGCATCATTATATAACCTTTATGTTAAAAAAGGGCTTATCCACGAAGACCCGTATAAACAGGAAACAAAAATCGCCGAGCTTGAAGTTCCCAGTTCGGCGACGTTTAACGAATCGGATAAGGTTGACCAATTGACGCGGCGGCTTGCTGCGTACGATAACCAGTTGGATTTTTTGGTTAATTTTTACCAGTTCAGCGTGGAGTTTATCACGATGGATCGCATTAAGCGTATTCTTGCTCTGGTGCGGTATATCGACTGGGTGCGCCTAAGTCCAGATTCGCAGAACCCGATGACCAGGGCGCTGGCGGAAATGACGAACTCCATAAAAGCCGGTACGGATTCGCTGACAATGAGCGTTATAAGCGAATCGCTTGCAAACTTTAACCGCTCGTTTACCCCGATTATTGTCCACCTGAAAGCTCTTGCCGATTACCAGCGCGAGGCATACAAGCTGGAACTGCGTGATGTCAGTTCGGAGTTGCCGGATGCGGAAGCGTCGAATCTTTCCGTGCTGAAGAAAAAAATGGCGCAGGCAAAGCCCGGTTTTCCTTTTTATTCCGACCTTGCGGAAGAGGTACTACGGGAAGATTATTCCAACGAGGGGCTTGCCCTTCGGGAAGCAGTTTTGAAAAAACTGCACGTGGCCGAGGTAAAGCCGAAGTCGGCAAAGCCGCAGGTTTCTTTTAAGGAAGTTTTGCTGGAAGGTATTCAGGGGCTGGGAGGAACGGCGGCGACCTTGTCGGAAGTGGCAGTGAAAGTCGACGAAAATCAGGCTATTTTGGAGAACCAGAAGCGCGGCTTTGTTGAAAAAATGAAACAAATCATTCGGAATATATTCAATAAAACTCCGAAGCCTGTTGTGTACGAAGTGGAATACACCGATCCGGTAAAGGGAATTCCTGTTAAGGAAAAGGTGGATTATTTGGTGTTCCGCAGTGATTTAGACCGTAAAATCCGCACGCTGGCTCCGCTGTCGGCGCGTGGGACGGCGGCGTCAAAGCTTGAAACTATTCAGGAAGAGCAGCTTGTGGGGTTTCTGGAGCGTAATGTTCGGGAGGTTCAGTCTCTGCACAAAACGCTCGGCGCGCTCGATGATTTTTTCAAGGCGGCTGCCAGCAAAGAGGATCGGGATAAGATAAAGGGTATAAAGCCAGAACTTGGCACACTGAAAAACGCTATTGTCAGGGCGAACTCAAAGCGCCACGAATACTCCGCTCAGAAAGAGGAAGAAGAGCAGTTGCGGCGTCTGGGTGTAAACCCCGAAAGCTAAATTCCTGTAACGCGCAATAACGTACTGTGAAACAGCACAAGCATAAGGTGAGGTAAACGATGGTTCTATCCCAAATTACTATTATTCTCGTGGTTCGCCGCCGTCTTGTGGCATGGATGGCGGTGGTTTTACTTTCGCTTTGTCTTGCGCCTGAACCGGCACACGCTGCGCCGCTAGGGCTGCACGTGTCTGATTTTGCGGAAATACGCCCGCGCCCCCGCGTGCAGGACGAGCTTGTCGCGGCGTTTTCAGTGGGGGGCGGATTTCAGCCGGATTTCCGTCTGTCGTACCTTGCAAGCGAGGCGCAGATTTTCACCGCGCTGTACGAAGGGCTTTTTTCGTACCACCCGCTCACGGTGGAGCCTGTTGCGGCGGCGGCGCAAAGCTGGGAGCTTTCCGAAGATGGGCGGGAATGGACGTTTACGATACGCCCGGACGCGCGTTTTCACAACGGCGATCCGCTTCGCGCCGAGGATTTTCGCGCTTCGTGGCTGTCCAGCATCCAGCCCGAGCGGAATGCGCCGTACGCTTCGCTGTTTGACATTATCGAGGGCGCGCAGGATTTCCGGCTTGGCACGGCAACGGCGGACAACAGCGTTGGCATTTTCACCCCTGACGAGAGAACACTCGTTGTGCGCCTGAATTCGCCGGTTGAGTTTTTCCCCAGCATCCTCTGCCACCATTCCTTCAGCCCCGTTCACCCTTCCATGCTCGATGAAAAAGATTGGGCGGCGCAATTGCCGCCTTCCAACGGTCCCTTTTACCTGGAAGAAATTGATACGAACAGGCTTGCCCTTGCCAAAAATCCCCACTATTGGGATACCGAGCGCGTGCGGCTGAGCGGGATTGTCATCCGCTTTGTTGACGGCGAGGAATCTTCGGCGCTGTGGAATTCGGGCGAAGTCCGTTGGATACAGGGGGATGTGGACTTTGAAACGCTCATGGATCGCAGCAGTACGCAGGTGAATGCGATGTTCGCCACGCACTACTATTTTACCCGTTCAGCGAGAAGTCCGTGGGACGATTTCCGCCTGCGCCGCGCGCTTGCTCTGGCGCTGCCCTGGGATGAAATCCGGCACGGGCATGTGCTGCCAGCGGCAACGCTCATTTTCCC
>WQZT01000246.1 GCA_009780595.1 Treponema sp.
ACGTCCATAGGGGCGTTTGTCCATTTGCACTCGCAGAACAAGGCGGCGTCTTTTCGATAGGTCAAAATGTCAATTTCCTCCTGACGTTTTTCATTAGGATTATTGCCCCACCATCTGCCGATTTTACCAGGCAGGAACGGGAGCGCGTTTTTGTTCGGCTTTTTGGCTTCCTCCAGAAGATATTGCTTGCAGATTTCCTCAAATACCAGCCCCATGTACGCCGATAACTCCCCGCTGACTTCAGAATCGAATATCGCTCCTCCCAAGCCGGACACAACGCCGCTCATATTCGGGAACACGAAACGATACCAAAAGCGGAACATCATATCGTCTAAAAAATAAACGCTCTTTTTCGATGATGTCTCGGTGACGGGCAGTTCTTTCTTAACAATGCCGAGCGACATCAGCGATTTGATGTATTTGCCGCACTTGTTGCTTTCAATGCCGCATTTTGTGGCAATTTCATTCAATCGAGAAGCCCCGCCCGCTATAGCTTCTATTATCCCGTTGTAAGTGGCCGGTTCTCGCAATTCCTGCTTCAAAAGATTTGAAGGTTCTTCAAACATAGGCCCGGAGGCCGTCAGAAACAAATTTATGATGTTTTCTGACACCGATTTTGCCGGGTTGATCTTGTTCAGGTACTCGGGAACCCCCCCCGTGACGCCGTAGAGGACAGCTTTGTCCTCTTTCCGGAACGATTCCCAAAACGGCAGAGCCTCAAAGAAACTGAACGGCAAGATTTTGAACTGAGCCGTCCGCCTGCCGTAAAGCGGGCTCTTGTAACCAAGCACCTGATGCTCCATAAAACTCATGCTCGACCCGCAGAGAATTAAAAACAGCTTGCTGTCCTTAAATTGCGTGTCTATATGCGCTTGCAGAATAGATGAAATCGGGCGATATCCCCCCGCAAGGAAAGGGTATTCATCTATAGCGAGTACGATCCTGTTGTCAAGCGAGATTTTGAAAATATAATCAAAAGCCTTTTCCCAATCGGAAAAAAAGGCATTTTTGGCAAGTTCCTTCGCGGTTACGGAATACACGTCGACGCTGAACCTATTTAGGTTTACCACGCCGTCGGCTTCTCGGGCGACAAAGTAGATCGCGTTTTTATCTTTAATGAACTCTTTAATGAGCGTGGTTTTCCCGACGCGCCGCCGTCCGTAAATAATGGCGCACTCAAATTTATCGCCGGCGTACATCTCATTTAGTCTCTTCAGTTCTTCATTTCTGCCTATAAACACATCATCTGTCCTCAAATATATATACTCGTAAGTTTGCAACTTACGAGTATAATTATTGTCCGCTTTTTTGATAAAGTCAATAACCAATTCCAATCGACACGCTTTCCGAATGGCGCGTGAAGAATAGACAAGCAAGGCGACCGCGTATGCTTTTCTTGTATAATGGCATGAAGAAAAGCCGCCTGGGAAGGGTAGTTTCCGGGCGATTGAACCGAGGGCCTCTCCTGCGGTTATGATGGCGGGTGAATTATGAATATCACAGGCATAGGGAAAATTATTCTCGTCGGCGCGGGGCCCGGAAGCGCGGGGCTTTTGACTTTGCGCGGCAAGCAAGCGCTGGAAGAAGCGGATGTCGTGTTGTATGACCGCCTTGTCGGCGGCGAGATCCTTGGCATGATTCCGGAGTCGGCGGCGCAGGTGGATGTCGGCAAAAGTTGTGGAAAACACAATGTTCCGCAGCATGAAATCAACGCCATGCTGCTGCGGTTTGCCGGGGAAGGCAAGCAGGTAGTGCGGCTCAAGGGCGGCGATCCTTATCTGTTCGGCCGTGGCGCCGAGGAGCTTGAAACTGTTCTCGCGGGAAATGATAAGATTCCCTTCGAGGTTGTTCCGGGCGTCACATCGGCGATCGCAGTTCCCGCCTTTGCCGGTATTCCGATAACCCACAGAGAAATTTCGTCGTCAGTGCATATCATTACAGCGCACCGAAAAAATGGAAAGCCTCCGGAAATTGATTATCAAAGCCTCGTCAAACTCGGCGGCACACTGGTGTTTATGATGGGGCTCAGCACGATTGACGCTATTACGTCGGGCCTGCTGGCCGCCGGGCTGGACGCCGCAACTCCCGCCGCGCTCGTCGAAAACGGCACGCGCGGTAACCAGCGCAACATTATCTCAACAGCAGCGGAAGTTTCGGCGCGAAGTAAAATGGAGCGATTTTCGCCGCCATGCATATTGGTGGTCGGCGACGTATGCTCGCTGTCCGAAAAACTGGACTGGACCCGCCATTTGCCGCTAAAAGGCGCTTGCGTCATTGTGACGCGCCCAAAAGCTCACAAAACTCACATAACTCACAAAAAGCATGGCGACCTTTCGGAAAAACTGCGCGAATTCGGAGCAAATGTTATAGATTTCCCTTGCATACGCACTGTGCCGCTTCCCATTTCTGACAGTGTTTCCCGGGGATTCGCGGATTATGGCTGGATTGTTTTCACAAGCCCGGTTGGCGCGGAGCTGTTCTTTGAGAATTTGAAAGCCGGAGACATGGATATACGTTTGCTTCACCGCGTAAAATTTGCCGCGGTAGGCGAAACGACAGCCGGAGCTATAAAACGCCATGCGGTACGTGTGGACTATATGCCGAAGGTTTATAATGCGCGCGAGCTTGCCGATGGGCTGCCCTTTTGCGGCGACAACCCCCGAACACTGCTCTTCCGCGCGCGGAACGGCGCTCCGCGGCTTGCGTCCACGCTGCGCGAAAGAGGGTTTTTGGTAGAGGATATCCCGGCTTATGAAACGATTTTTGAAAAAAACGCCGCTGAAAACGTCCGCGAGATGATAAGC
>WQZT01000247.1 GCA_009780595.1 Treponema sp.
GATAAAAAGTTTTTACTGGCAGCTTATGGACTTCGGTTTTCGCTCCAGCCTCTGGGGGGAAAAAATCGAAGCGACAAAATTGATAAAGCTCTCCTACGAAGGCGAAGTTCCACCAAAAGACAGCACCGCCGAAAACAGCTACAAACGATTTTTTCTGAAAAATCTAGCGCCTGAGTTTCGCTGCGATTACGCCCACATACCCCTGCGTCGTTTTCCCGGTTATTATAGAAGAATGGGCAGCGATCTTTCCTCGGCATGGCTTGAGTTCTCTGCCACCCGCGAATGGGTAAGAATCAACCGCTACCGTTTTACATCGGATGCACGCACTATTGTCGAACGCTGGGAGAGCCTTGATGTGTCAGGCATCGAGAGCGAAGATGACATTTCGCCTAACGAGATGTTAGACGAAATGCCGCAAGAGGATTCGCAATGACAGCTCTTGTGCTGCAAGCACGCCTTGATTCCAGCCGCCTCCCGCAAAAAGCTCTGCTTCACTTGGGTGAACTCCCTTTAATTTTTCAAGTGATGCGTGCATTGAATTTAATTCCCTGCGACACAAAAATACTTGCCTGCCCGCACGATTCTGTTGCCGCCTTCAGCCCTCTTGCAGAAGAAGCGGGATTTACCGTGGTTGCTGGCCCGAAAGAGGATGTGCTTGCCCGCTTTTGTATCGCGCTGCGGCAATGCGGCGCAGAAAAAATCATCCGGGCTACGGGGGATAATCCCTTTGTTTTTGTTGATGCCGCCGCCGCCCTGCACCACGAAGTTTTAACTTTGGAGGCGGAGGCTGGCTCTCGCCGCGATACAATCGACTACGCCGCTTATACAGGCCTTCCTTACGGCGCGGGCGTAGAGTTGGTCAGCGCAGAAGCGTTATTGCGTGCCGAAAGGGAAACGCAGGATGCATCGCACCGCGAACACGTCTGCCCCTACCTTTACAACAACGGCGAGCGTTTCCGCCTTCACCGCCCCCCTGCCCCACTACGCTGGCAGGGCGAAGATTTGCGAATTACCGTTGACACCGCCGAAGATTACCGGCGGGCGCAGATTCTTTACAAGCGTTTATCCGCCCTGCCTGCCGAAGAACAAAATAAAGGGGAAAATGTCATCGCCGCTTATAAACAATGTTTTCCAGAGAGCGGCGAATGAGTTCCCAAAACACCCAGACAGTGCTGCTCGTTCCCGCCTGCGAAGAGGGCAGGGGCGGCGGCCACCTTACCCGCTGTCTCTTTCTTTTACGGGCGCTCGAAGAAAGCCGCATGAAAACATATATCTTTATCCCCGAAGAACATAAAGACAATGTATTCTTGCGCTTCCGTAAATTTTTCGAAAGCGCGCGCGGCGGCATTAATACCAACAGCGGTTTTTATGCGCGGCTGCTTTCCCGCAAAACTGAGATTGCCGGTGAAGAATGGGATTTTATTGTGATCGATCGCTTCAGAACCCCCGATGACGAATTTTCTTTTTGGGCAAATCTTGCACCTGTCATCGGCATAGACGAAGGCGGCCCTTGCCGCAGCCAATTTGATTTTCTTATCGATCTATTGCCGGCGTTAGACGCGCCGGAAGCTAACATCAGCGCCCCCGGCCTTCTCCCCCTGCCGCGCAAACGGCGGCGGCCAGATGCGCCCCCGGCAAACCCGCCGCGCGTGCTAATCAGCTTTGGGGCGGAAGATATGGCGGGCTTGGGCTTTTTGGCGGCACGGTCTATTCTTCAAAATACCCAAGCACAAGGCCGCATGGGAAAAGACGAATCACCGGAGATAACCTTCATTGCGCCTAACTGGGATTACGCCGGGAAAAAGCAGCGCCAGCTTACGGGTGTCAATATTGTCGGAATGCTTCCCAACCTTAAAGAACAGATGGCGGAATACGACCTTTTCATAACGCACTTCGGCATTGGCGCATTCGAAGCGGTGTACGCCCGGCTGCCGGTGCTACTTGTTTCCCCCACGGACTACCACGAAAAGCTCAGCCAGAACGCAGGCTTTCTTTCTCTGGGTCTTGGCGTAAAGGCCGCCGCGCGTCTGCAAAGCTTAAAGCTTAGCGCAAACTTTCTAAAAGTGCTCGCGGGGCGGGGGAAAAGGATAGCCGGCCGCTTCGCTCTCGAAGGAGATCAAAAAGAAGATATGGGTTCTTTTCTGGGTAGCATTGCCCCCCGCGCACCGAGAACTTGTCCCATCTGCGGGGAAAAAATAGAAACCGCGCTGCCGCAAAAGCGCAGCCCCCTGCACGTAATCGTCCGCTTCGACGAAGAAAGCTACCGCCGCTGCAACCACTGCCGGATGATTTACCTGAGCCGCCTAAAACCGCCGCCGATTACCTACGACGAGGATTACTTTTTTGATTTTTATAAAAAGCAGTACGGCAAAACCTACCTCGAAGACTTCCCCAACTTAAAGGCAACCGGGCTGCGGCGGCTTGCAAACATCTTGCGAATAACGGGCGTCAGCGACCAAGACAGTGGCGAACTGAAGCCTCGCCTTTTGGACATAGGCTGTGCGTACGGTGCATTCCTGGAAGCGGCGGCGGAGTGCGGCTTTTCCCCCTCCGGCATCGACCCTATCGAAGACGCGGTGCGTTATGCGAAAGAAGAGCTGGGTTTCCCCGCATGGCAGGGATTTTTCCCTTCAGGGGCAAAGGCCGAAGACGGCCCCTGGGATGCGGTAACGCTGTGGTATGTAATCGAACATTTCCACGAGCCGGGGAAAATTTTGCAAGACATTCACCGCTCGCTGAGGGACGGCGGGGCGCTGGCTTTTTCAACGCCCTCTTTTACAGGCGCCAGCGGCCGTA
>WQZT01000248.1 GCA_009780595.1 Treponema sp.
CAAGGTCGCGCGCATCGCCTTCCTGGGAAAGCTCAGGCGTAATCTCGGTGTCCAAGCCCACGGTGAGCGTTCCTTCGTTCAGCACTTTGAGGTTCGCCTTTTCGATGCGGCGTATGTCAAGTTTGTCGGCGGTGATTTCCACCGAACGTGATGCACCGTCAACGGATGGAACATCAATCGAAAGAGACGCGCCTTCAAGCAAGCCCTGAATCTCCGTCTGCCCCAGCGCCTGTATCTTTTCAGCGGCAGCCTTCATATCTTTGCCAAGCTCTTTTCCCATCACGCGGAAGTTCGCCTTCGCCTCATACTCCACAAGGTCAACCTCGTTATCGCGGAAGCTCACGTTCTTCACGTTCAGCTCCTCGCGGATAATATCTTCCATTTCGAGGAGTGCCTTTTTTTCCTCCGCGTTGCGGGTTACCAGCTCAACGGCTTTCAGCGGCTGGCGGATTTTGATATTGTGGAGCGAACGCAAGGCCCTTCCAATCGAAACCGCCCGCTGAACCGCCTCCATCCTGAACTCAAGCTCCCGGTTCCGTCGCTCCTGCTTTGCCACCGGATAATCCGTAAGGTGAATTGACTCAGGATCACTACCTGAGCGCAGGTTCTGCCACATCGCCTCAGTTGTGAACGGCATAAACGGGCAAGCTATCGTGATGAGCGTTTTCAGCACGCTGTACAGTGTCTGGTACGCCTCGGTTTTATCCCGGTCGGCGCTGCCTTCCTCGACACTTTTCCAGAAACGGCGGCGGGAGCGGCGAATGTACCAGTTGTTCAGCAGATCGATAAACGCCAGAATCGGGTCAACCGCCTTCGCAAGGTCGTAGGTGTCCATCGCCGCAGTTGTTTTTTCGACAAGGTTTTCAATTTCCGAAAGTATCCACTTGTCCAGCGGGTTCAACGGATCGGTAGGCGCGGCTGACGGCGCGATTTTGTCGATGTTGGCGTAGGTAACAAAAAAGCTGTACGCGTTCCACAGCGGAAGAATGATACTTTTGAGGACTTCCTTCACCCCCTCATCGCTGTAACGCAGATCGTCGGCTTTTATCAACGCCGAATGAACCAGGAAAAGCCGCACAGCGTCAGCACCGTGAGCGTTGATGACATTCATAGGATCAGTGTAGTTTCTCAGGCTCTTGCTCATCTTCCTGCCGTCGCTTGCCAGCACGATGCCTGAGACAATGCAGTTTTTGAAAGCTGGGCGTTTGAAAAGCGCCGCTGCCAGCACCGTCAGCGTATAAAACCAGCCCCGCGTCTGATCGAGGCTCTCGCTGATAAAATCCGCCGGAAAGTGGCTCTCGAAAAATTCTTTATTTTCAAACGGATAGTGGTTTTGCGCGTAGGTCATCGCCCCGGATTCAAACCAGCAGTCAAGCACTTCGGGGATTCTCACCATCGTGCCGCCGCAGCCGCCCGCTTTCGCGCAGGGAATCGTGATGCCGTCAACGAACTGCTTGTGCAAATCCTCCGGGTAAACGCCCGAATATTCCCGCAGTTCCTCGCGGCTGCCAACGCAGAGAATCTTCCCGCAGTCCGGGCATTTCCAAACCGGCAGCGGATTTCCCCAGTAGCGGTTGCGGCTGACAGCCCAATCCCGCGCGCCTTCAAGCCACTTGCCAAACCGCCCGGTTTTGATATGCTCAGGAACCCAGTGGATTTGGCTGTTCGCATCCAGCATATCCTGCTTGATTTTAATCACGTTCACAAACCACGAACTCACCGCCCGGTAAATAAGCGGGCTTTCGCAGCGCCAGCAGTGCGGGTACGAGTGAAGAATCTGGTCGCGTTTAACGAGCTTTCCTTCAGCTTTCAGCCGCTCCATAATCGCCTTGTCTGCATCCTTCACAAAAACACCCGTGTAATCCGGCACTTCGCTGGTAAACCGGCACTCCGCGTCAACCGGGCAAACCGTGGGAACTCCCGTTCCCTTCAAAAGATGAGAATCCTCCTCGCCGAAACCCGGCGCGGTGTGAACAATCCCCGTGCCGTCATCAGTCGAAACGTAATCACCAAGATACGTGCGGAAAGCGTTCGGTGAGCAATCTTTGAAATACGGAAACAGCGGCTCGTAGCGCAGCCCGGCAAGTTCCGCCCCCTTCTTGCGCCAAATAATCCGGTACGCTGAATCATCCTTGAAGTACGCCGCCAGCCTTGACTCCGCGAGAATATAATGCTCTGACGTTGCCTCATCCTGCACCAGCGCGTAATCAATCTCCGGCCCCAACGCCAGCGCGAGATTTGAAGGCAGCGTCCACGGCGTCGTCGTCCACGCCAGAATATACGCCCCAGCCGGAATATCCGCGCCATGCTCGGTAAGCTTGAACCGCACCGTAATCGCCGGATCGTGAACATTGCGGAAACCGCCCAGATTCAGCTCGTGGTTGGAAAGCACCGTCGCACACCGCGGGCAGTACGGCAGCACATAATGCCCCTCGTACAGCAGCCCCCGTTCCCACAGCGACTTCACCACCCACCAAATTGTTTCCATATAATCGCTGTCCATCGTTTTGTAATCGTTATCAAAATCGACCCAGCGCCCCAACCGCGTGATAGTCTGCCGCCACTCTTTCACATACCGCAGCACCGAATCGCGGCACGCCTCGTTAAACTTCGCGATTCCAAACGTCTCGATATCCGTTTTAGAGTTAAGCCCCTGCTCCTTCTCGATAAGGTTTTCGATAGGCAAACCGTGGCAGTCCCAGCCGAAACGCCGCTCCACCTTTTTGCCCTTCATCGTTTGATAGCGGGGAATAATGTCTTTGATGGTGCTGG
>WQZT01000249.1 GCA_009780595.1 Treponema sp.
GCCACGAGGATGCGCTTTCCAGTATCTTAACATTTTCCGAGCCGTCGATTTCGATAATATCCTCCGCCATTATAACCGCATCGTAAGGATGATGAATGGGGTCGCCGGTGTCTACCGGAATAAAATCCGCCCCCGCCTGCAAAACCAGCGCCTTAGATTCCCGCGCACCAAGTGTTGCTGCGGCCTGTACCGCAATGCCGTCCATTGCCGCAGCGTTAAACATCGGCGAACTCAATCGGGCGTACACCGCCTCGAATGTGATGCGGTCTAGGCTTTCTTCGACGGGGATTTCTTCAAGCCTCGGCACGAGCAATCCTGTAAGGGCTGCAAAATAATTTTCGAGCGCTTGCTCGACCGGAATATTGCTCAGATACAAATTTCTTTTTGCTTTCATTTTCTCCTCGTTTTTCAAACCCGAATATTGCTCAAGAAAAAATTCATTTTTTCCTCGTTTTTCAAACCCAAATATTGCTCAAGAAAAAAATTCATATTCTCCTCGTTTTTCAAAAAAGATGAACCAACACCGGCTCGTCTTTTTTTAATCCTTCTTTATTTTGATTGATGATGATGTACCCGTCAGCCTGAGTCAGCATAGAAACCATCGAAGCCTTTCCGAAGATTGGTTCTGCGGAATATGTGCATTGCTCGCCGTTAGGCGAAATTTGCGGCGTAAGGGCAACAGGCATACAGACAGCTCTGCCGCCTGCGCCGGGAACATTGCTGCTGATTCGTGCCTGAAGATGGCGAGGGGGAAGCACACCGACGATTCCCGCCTCTTTGTTTCGCAGGGCAGCAAGCCAGCCGAACAGCAATTCAAACACCATCATTGCGGAAACAGGATGACCGGGCAAGCCCGCAAGCAGCGTCTTGCCATTCCCGTCCCAGCCGAGAATGGTGGGCTTGCCCGGCTTCAGCGCAAGGCCGTGAGTAAAAACGCCGGGAGACGCAATGCGGCCGATAATTTGCGCCGTAAAATCCTTTTCGCCCTGCGAACTTCCGCCTGAAACGATCACAATATCGCTTGTTTGAGCGGCGGTTCTGACGGCGGCTTCTATTTGCGCCTCGTTGTCGGCGAGCACTTGGGTGGACGCAACGAGGTAACCGTGCTTTTCGGCGAGAGCTTTCAGGGCGTTGGTGTTTACGTCACGGACTTCGCCGGGCGCAGGCGTTTTTTCAGGGGCGACAAGTTCGTCCCCTGTGGAAATAATGCTAAGCGCAAGCGGCGCAAAAACATTTACGGTGCAGATTCCCGCCGCAGACAATGCGCCGATTTCCTGCGGGCGGATGACCGTTCCCCGCTTTAACAACAGCTTGCCGTTCTGGAAATCTTCGCCAATGCCGACCATTCCGGCGCCGGAAGCAACCGCATCGCAGACGGCGATAACGCCGTTAGCGACAACGCCGTTAGCGATAACGCCGCCGCCTGAATCTTCGCAGTATTCGATCATCACCGCCGCATCAGCGCCCGCCGGAAACATTCCGCCGGTCGGCACGTAAGCGCATTCGCCGCAGCGGATTGTAAAATCCGCCGGCCTTCCCATAACGACAGAGCCGACTTGTTTTAGAAAAACGGGGATGGTGTCCGTTGCGCCGGCGGTGTCTCGGGCAATTACCGCATAGCCGTCGACGGTGGAGCGGCGGAAAGCGGGAATGTCGCAGGCGGCAAAAACATCGCAGGCGATGATGCGGCCTTGCGCTTTGCCCAGCGCAACGCTTTCGCTTTTCAGCTCCCACGATTTTGTAAAGCCGGAAATTTTTTCTCTGGCGGCGTCGATTGTATCAACGGTGAGCAGTTTCATTTATTTCTCCATCAGACATCGTATATATTTTTTTACAAATCCGGTTGATGTGCGGCATTTGATGACTAACAATAATCCAGATCGATTTTTCTTTTGCCTGCTCTTCCACAATCGTGTTTTCAAAAAGCTCTAGCGATTCCATATCCATTGCAGTCATCGCCTCATCGGCAATGATGAGTTTGGGCTTAAAAATCACCGCACGCAGAAAGGCGAGCTTCTGCTGCTCGCCGCCTGAAAGACTTTTTGCCCGCTGGTTGGCTCGCTGCGTAAACTTCATCTTGTCCAGAAAAAGCGCAAGTTCTTCCGGCTGCGGTTTTATATTCCGCAGCGTAAGCGGGTACACAAGGTTATTGTACACGGTGTCTTCCATCATATACGGCTTGCGGCTGAGGTAAGTAATATCTTTCGCCGCCAAGCCTTCGGTGTCGACCGTGCCGCTGTCAGGCGCAAGCAGCCCTGTGATAATTTTAGCGAGCGTTGATTTGCCGCAGCCATTGGGGCCGATAAGTCCGTAGATTCCCGGCTGCGGCACGGTGAAACTATCAATAGAAAGAGAAAAGCTGCCTTGCTTTTTTTTGACTCCGCTTAATATCATCGCTAAAACTTTCCCCCTTAAAAATTTTCTTCGTTTATTTCGGGCTTTCGCAAAAAATCCAAGAGCGCCTGCAGCACAAACGCAAAGACAAGCAGAAGAATGCCCAGCGTAATGCCCTGACTAAAATCTCCCATATTGCGCAGCATGGTAATTGCGGTGGTCATTGTCCGGGTTCTGTGCATTATGTTGCCGCCGACTATCATTACCGCCCCCACTTCGCTGATGGCACGGCTGAAAGCGGTAATGCCCGCAAAATAAATCTCGCCCCGCATCTCTCTGACAAAAAGAAGCTGCGTCTGAAAACGGTTTGCCCCCATCGTTCTGGCAAACATCCGTATCGCTGGCGCAGAGCGGGCGGCGTAGGTGTAA
>WQZT01000250.1 GCA_009780595.1 Treponema sp.
CATCGCGCCCGCAAATCCACAGGTCGTCAGCTTTGTCCTGCGGGGGCAGGAGCGCTTTTGCCGTGCCCGATGCGGCGAGAGGAGTCCCCGGCTCGACGGTCAAGGCGTACAGTGAAACGTGGCCGCCTGAATAACTAAGCAGGGCGGCAATATCGTCAAGGAGGATTTTCTCGCTCTGCAAAGGAAGTCCGGAGATGAGGTCGCCTGAAAAGGCGGCGGGGAAATAGTCGGCAGCCAGCGCCAGCCGCCGGTGCAGCATAGTTTCGCCGCTGCTGGAATCGTCTGAGCCGAACCTGCCAACTGCCCGGCGAGACGGGGCGTAAAACGACTGCACTCCCAGCGAGAGCCTTGTCGCTCCGCTTTCGCGGACGGCGGCAAGAAAGGCTTCATCGGCGGATTCGGGATTTGCCTCGACGGTAACTTCATCTGGCGGCGGGCAATAGCGGCGGGCAATCTGCAACAGCCCGCCAAGAAGTTTGCGTATCCCCGCCGCGCCTAAGACCGAAGGAGTGCCGCCGCCGATGTAAACCGAAGGCAGAGCAGCGGGTTTGTATTCGGCAAAAAGCTGCTGGGCGTCGGCGAGCGCAACATCGATAAATCGCTCAATGCGGGAGTCATGCGAGAGAGTTTTTCTTCCAGACGAAAAACCTTGCGGCAATGCAACCGAATAAAAATCGCAGTAATCGCAAAGCCCGGCGCAGAAAGGAATGTGAACGTAAAGCGATGTTTCCATAAACTATTTAGTTATTCTATAGATGTACGAGAACAAGGGCAAGCCTAATTCCCGTACTATCTACCATCATCTGACTTTCGGTTATTACCAGCGTCCTCCGCGTCCCCCGCGCCCGCCTCTGCCGCCACCGCCGCATCCACCACCACCGCACCAGCCACCGTTAAATCCTTGCTGTGTGTTAGCGCCCAGATCGTACGTCTTTCCGCCTACAGTAACCGACGTGGGAAATAAATGACTTGCTGTCCAGAAATCGTTCGAGAATACATAGCCGGTAATGCTGACAGTTGCACCGTCCCGAATCCCGTCAATGAAACCGGAAAACCGCAACAACGAGGGGACAAGGTATATGTCGCTGCCGCTGACAAGAACAATAACACCGTTTTGCAACTGCAACGTACCGGAAACAGTTTTGCTTTCAGGCGGAACGCCCCAGGCGTCGCCCTGTTGCCCGCCCCAACCTCTTCCACCGCCGGGCCCGCCGCCCCACTGCGCGAAAACCGACCCTGCTGCTATACAAGCAATCACCGCTAAAAGACTGAGTTTTTTCATAAAGCCTCCGTAAATGTTTGATACTATAGAATACGAAACAGGGGCGGCAAAAACGGGGGTGGCAAATTATTTTTCACTGCTGGAGAGCGCAACGCTCAGAGAACTCAGCACTCAGTCTGCACGTACTATTCGTGCATCATGCGATTCTGTTCTCCGCGCCACATACGCCTGCGATCCATGCCGCCGCGCCACTGACCGTCCGGGGGCGGATGCTCCGGTCTGCGAAATTGTTCCATCATAGGGTTGTGCCTTCCGCGCCACATCTCCGGCGCTGGCTGCGCGGCATTTCCGCCTGAATATACCACGCCGATAAAAACACCCACTGCAATTAACAGCACCGCGGCACACGTGATAATCAATATTTTTAACAAGCTTCTATATTTAACGGTAACAACCATCCCCACGCGCCCGTTGGCGGGAGTCGGTATCGCCCCGATTTTTCCGTTGTTAAAGAGAACAATGCTTTTCGGGTCGCCCACTTGCACGATGACTCCTTTCATGTGCTTTCCTCCTGTAAAATGGGATGGGGTACAAATGAATATACATACGGATAATCCCCGCGCGAAAGTATGACAAGCGCCGCAATGTAGTGCCGATACTTTTCCAGCGCTTTGCGGGGAAATGTTTCGCAAAGGCG
The DNA here is from genome assembly GCA_009780595.1 of Treponema sp. Taxonomy (GTDB): domain Bacteria; phylum Spirochaetota; class Spirochaetia; order Treponematales; family Breznakiellaceae; genus WRKT01. The sequence continues at coordinate 1,920 of WQZT01000250.1, forward strand.
CGAAAGCGGCAGTCGGCGTTTTTCCAGTGTCTCGGCGAGCAACGCGCTGTCGTGCTGAATGGCTTGCGCGGCGCGTAACGCGATGCGGCGGGAACGTTCCGCTTGGGGCATTTTTTCAGCAACGCCGCCCACGAAAAACCCCAGCGGGAAAATTCGCGGTTCACTTCTTCGATTTCAAGGTGCAGGTTGCGCTCTTCTTCGGCGCGGTCGTAGCTTTGCAGTGAGGCGTTGGTTTCCCACGCCGCAACCTCCTCGTTCTTTTTTGCGGAGAACAGGAAGAAGCGCTTTTGCACGGCGAGTTCTTTGCGGGCGCTGTCGATGAGGCGATTGCGGATTACCGTCGCTGCATAGCTGATAAATGCGCCGTGTTCGGGGTCGTAGGTTTTTACGCTGTGGGCAAACGCGAGCATTGCATCGGTAAGATTATCCGCTTTCGACTGCCCCTGAAAAAAAACGCCGGAGACGCATTTTTTTATAAACGGCATATAATCATGCAGAAGTTTATTGAGGGCGCACTTATCCGTCTTGGCAACATTCACCTGCAACGCCAAATCTGCATGAGATGCTCTGTGATCTGTTGAAACTAAAGTTGATTCAGTGTTTTCCATTTCGCAACGTATTCTCTTTATTATTCTACCGTATAACTATCATGTAATGCCAGATCAAGTTCCAGTTGCCCGTCTCTAAAATAATCGCGCCCCGGCGAATGAAACATTTCCGCGTTCCAGCCCGCCGCCTGAGCAATGGAGCGCACTGCCGGAAGTGCCTGCGAATCTGCGTAGTGATCATAATCCAACGGCGCGTGAGGCAGCGGCTGTCTGTTCTCGTCAAGCGCTGGTTGA
>WQZT01000251.1 GCA_009780595.1 Treponema sp.
CCGTTCTCCGTTCTCCGTTCTCCGTTCTCCGTTCTCCGTTCTCCGTTCTCCGTTCTCCGTTCTCCGTTCTCCGTTCTCCGTTCTCCGTTAAGCTCACCTGAGCTACGGCTCTTTTTTGCCCTGATTATTATGACGTTCACTCTAGCTGCGTGTGATGATGGGACAACACACGAGCACGTGTGGGGAGCATGGGGAGTAAAAAAAGGCGCAACAGAAGAAGTAGCAGGAGTAGAAGAGCGAGTGTGCACGCTTGATGGTTCGCATATTGAAACGAAAGCAATCGCAAAACTGCAAAAAATCACTATTGAAACAGTGGAAGTGCAGGGTGGGTCGTTCATGTATGGCAGGAATGGCGCTAGTGGTGGCGAGTTGCAAAGTGTGGGCACATTTCAGATAGGGAAGTATCCGGTAACACAGGGGCAGTGGAAAGCAGTAATGGGCAATAACCCGAGCTACTTTCATGGAGGAACAGGCAGAGAGGCGGCAACAGGAGAAGTGCAGGAAAATAGACCCGTGGAAACAGTGAGATGGTATGAGGTGCTGGTATATGCAAACAAGCTGAGCATGAGAAAAGGATTGCAACCGGTGTATAAAATAAAAGGGGAGACAGATCCCGCACTATGGGGAGCTGTACCGACGAGCGCAAATGAAGCGGCATGGGATGCTGTGGAAGAAGTGGCAGGAGCAAACGGGTGGAGATTACCGACAGAGCAGGAGTGGGAATATGCAGCGAAAGGCGGGAAGAGCACAGGAAAGAAAGCGTACACTGGGACAAATACAGATGAGTATTATGAATATTCCGGTAGTGATACGGTAGGAGACGTAGCGTGGTATGATGACAACAGCGAAAATCGAACCCACGAAGTAGGGAAGAAAACAGCGAACGAGCTAGGGCTGTATGATATGAGCGGGAACGTGTATGAGTGGTGCTTCGACAAGTGGACTCCGACAAGCGCGGACCGCGTGATCCGCGGCGGCAGTTGGTTCAATTCGGCGGCGGACGTGCGTTCAGCGGACCGGCTCAACAGCAGCCCCCAGCGTACGGGGCGACTACATTGGGTTCCGGTTGGTGCGCTCCTAGTTCCTACATGTTCTGCTCCGAAGGGCATCGAGCAGGACTCGGGCTAATCCGCCTTTGGCGGATTAGCCGGGAAGTTTTGTCAAAGCCAAAACTCCATGCAGAGGAAGCGTAGCGGTTGTAGGTCTGAGCGTATGCCCTTTGGTATCTTCGACGTCTATCAGAGCTTAAATCTCCGTTAGGATTGGAAGCCCGAAAGGGCTGTAAGTCCTGCAGGGGATGTAAAACCAGACAGATGCCGAAAACCTTCTTTTTTTCCGCCGAAGGCGGAAAAATTTTTAAGCAATCAACCAATAACAGACAACTTCAATATGTATAAATAATTACACAGTATTGGTTTCCGTGTTAAGCACAACCTTCAGGCTTGACATTTCTTACTAGCTGAATTATATTTTATACAGTAGTATAAGATGAGTGTGAAAAATCCAACGACGAAAGTATTTGAAGCCTTGAAGCAGGAAATTGTTTCAGGTGTGTATCCTCCCCTTGCCCCGCTCAGTGAGGTTCGACTTGCGTCGCTGTATGGTGCAAGCAGGAATACCGTAAAAAAAGCTCTGCTTATGCTGGAAAAAGAAAACCTTGTCAGTATTGAGTTAAACAAGGGCGCAAAGGTTAAATCTGTTTCAATCGATGAAGTAAAGGAGTTTCTGGAACTTCGCGTTGTCCTTGAACGTTTTATCGTAGGAAAAACAGTTCCCGTTATCTCTCCCGACGACATTGCGGAGATGGAAAAAATCCTTGAAAGAATGAAGAAAAACATCCACGACCGCGATTTGCTTGAATATTCAAAAAATAACCTGCTGTTTCACGATGTTATTTACACGGCGTGTCCAAATAGGGTTGCGGTTGAAATAACCACAAATCTGAAGGTGCAGATGCGCCGATATAACTCAAAGACAATTCTTGTTCCCGGGCGGGATTCGTGTTCGTTTCAGGAACATTCGGCAATTCTGGCGGCTTTTAAAAAGCGCGATGTTGCCCAGGCTGAATTATTAATTCAGCAGCATATTCTTAATGTCAAAAAAGCATTCGAAGATAACTTATCCCTGATTTTCTAACCTTTGAAAATCCCGCTCTTCAACGCTGATTCGCCTAAGCCCGCTTTACTGCCCGCAAAACATCAAGGCGGCTTATCTCCATCCACAGCGGCCGTCCGTGCGGGCAGCGCGGGGAGGGGAGGGCGAAAGCTTCCTCCGCCAGCGAAAGCGCCGCTTGCCCATCGAGATAATCGCCGTCCATAACTGCCCTGCGGCAGCAAACGTCCGCCGCCCAGCGCTCGACAAGGTTTTCACGAGACGTTTTAAGGTTGAGGATTTCTGTAACAGTTTCGCGATCCGAAAGTTTCCAGAGCGAAGGCAGCGTTTCGATGAGCCAGCCGTCTTGTTCTCTGCGTATAACGATGCCCAGTTTCGCCAGTTCTTCCTGCTTGTTTTCAAGGAAGATGTCATCATCGGGGCTTTCGGTGCTGAACGGGATGGCGACTAAAAGTTCTTGCCGGGGGACAGAGGCGCCCAGAAAGCGCTCGTACAGCAGCCGCTCGTGCGTGGCGTGTTGATCGATAATAAACAAGCGCTCGCCTTTTTCCACGAGGATAAACACACCGAAAAGCCGCCCCAGATACCGCGCCGCGCCTTCTGTCTGGTAGGGGGCGCTTGCCTCCGCCGCGAA
>WQZT01000252.1 GCA_009780595.1 Treponema sp.
AAAACTTAATCGATGACAACGACCTGCGCCGCGCCGAATCCCGCATTGGCGAGCGGGTGCAGAACCTTGTGATGCAACGTCTGCACACCCTTGCCGGGCAGGATGACGGCGACGCGCTAGAAATTATCCAGTTTACCGGAACGCATCCGGCGCTTGACAGCGAAATTCAGGCGGCGTTTCCCGAAATTACGAATCTCACCTATACGATCCGCGTTGTTCGCTTCCCCGATCACATTCTTTACCGCTCATTGCAGGAGTTTTACCGGGAATATATTAGCCGTTTAAGCGCGGCGCTGAACCCGGCAGCCGGATCAGGAGCGCAGGATCGGATGACGATGAATATCCGCCTCGATGAACTGCAACGCTACGGTGAATTGCTGACACAGTTCCCCATCCTGCTCGAATTTCTCGCACTGGAGCGAGGCTTTCCGCCACAGTAAACCACTCGCCGTTTCTTGCGCCCTCGCCTTCAGCACGTTAGTCTTACATTGCGAACTTGGGGACAAGCCTGGAGTTTTGGCAAAGCCAAAACTCCCCAGCAAACTAGCCAGCGGCTAGTTTGCCCTAAAACCGTTTTCAAGGTCGCTAATAATATCGTCAATATGCTCGGTTCCGATGGAAAGCCTAATCGTGTTGGGTTTTATGCCGCAAGCTTCAAGCCCTTTCTCGCCCAACTGCGAGTGCGTTGTCGAGGCCGGGTGAATAACGAGCGACTTCACGTCAGCCACGTTTGCCAGCAGGGAAAAGAGCTTTAACCCTTCGGAGAATTTCCGCGCCGCCTCGCTCCCGCCAGCAATATTGAAGGTGAAAATCGAGCCCGCCCCGTCGGGGAAGTAGCGTTTGTACAGGGCGTGATCGCGGTGATCCGGCAGGGAAGGGTGGTTTACCTTTTCGACCTGCGGATGATTTTTCAGGAAGTCAACAACCTTCAGCGCGTTTTCGGTGTGCCGCTGGAGGCGGAGTGAAAGCGTCTCCAACCCCTGAAGGAGCAGGAAGGCGTTAAACGGCGCAAGGCAAGCACCGAGGTCCCGCAGGAGCGTACAGCGGGCTTTTACGGCAAACGCCGCGTTTCCGGCAATTTTGGTGAAAACCCCGCCGCGGTACGCCGGGTTTGGCTGGGAAAGGCCGGGAAACTTGTCGTTTGCCGCCCAATCGAACCTGCCGCCGTCAACGATAACCCCCGCGATGGTTGTTCCATGCCCTGAGATAAACTTTGTCGCCGAGTGAACGACAATATCCGCGCCGCGCTCAATCGGACGCAGAAGGTACGGCGTGGCAAACGTGTTGTCCACGACCACCGGAATACCGTGCCGGTGGGCAATCTCCGCCGTAGCTTCGATGTCGATAATGCTGGAATTGGGGTTCCCCAGCGTCTCAAAAAAGATGAGCTTGGTATTCGGCTGTATGGCTTTTTCAAAGTTCGACGGCACGCTGCCATCAACAAAGGTTGTTTGAATTCCCATTTCAGTGAAGATATTGGCAAAAAGGCTGTGCGTTCCGCCGTAAATCTGCACATCGGTAATAATGTGATCCCCCGCGCGGGCAATGTTCTGAACAGCGTAGGCGATGGCAGCCTGCCCTGACGCGGTGGCAAGAGCGGCAACGCCATTTTCCAGCGCTGCCATCCGTTTCTCAAAAACATCACACGTTGGATTCATAATCCGCGTATAAATATTTCCCGGCTCAGTCAAGGCGAACCGATCCGCCGCAACTTTAGAGGAGGGAAAAACGTACGACGATGTTTGGTAAATAGGAACCGCCCGCGAATCCGTAGCGGGATCAGGCGTTTCCTGCCCTGCGTGAATCTGCAATGTTTCAAACCTGTATGTGCTGCTCATAAAATCAAATCTCCTTGCATTCAATGATGTATGGCGAATATAACATTATAACTGCCCCAAATCATAGGGGGTTTCCTGATAGACATAGTTTAACCAGTTGGAGAAAAACAGATGGGCGTGGGCGCGCCAGCGGCTCATCGGAGCGTTGGCGGGATCATCGCCGGGGTAGTAATTTTGCGGGACGGCAATAGGCAGACCTTTGGCAGCATCGCGGCGGTATTCCCGGTCGAGCGTCAACGGGTCGTACTCCAGATGTCCGGTTACATAAACTTCCCGCCCCTGCGCCGCCGTTACGATAAAAACACCCGCCTCGGCGCTTTCGGACTGAATGGTCAGCGCCTTTTCTGCGGCGATAGTGTTACGGTCGCACTCGGTGTGGCGGGACTGCGGCGCGAGGAACTCGTCGTCAAAGCCGCGAAATAGCGGCGAAAAGCGCTCGTTGACGGCGTGCGGGAAAATCCCGAAGAGCTTGCGCGGCAGGGGCTTTTTGCTCACCCCGTAACGCCGGTACAAACCCGCCTGAGCGCCCCAGCAAATGTGCATCGTAGACCAGACATTGCCCGCCGTGTAATCGAGCAGCTCCGCCAGCTCCGGCCAGTAATCGACCGCCTCAAACGGCAGCGTTTCCACTGGAGCGCCGGTGATAACAAAGCCGTCGTAGCGATGCCTTTGCTGCATAATCTCGCTGGCGCTGGAATAAAACTTTTCCAGATGCCCCGGCGGCGCGTTGCGGGATTCGTGGCAGCCCATACGCAGAAAACTGATGTCAACTTGCAGGGGCGTGTTCCCCAAAAGGCGCAGCAACTGCATTTCGGTGTCCAGCGTTGTGGGCATAAGGTTGACAATAGCGACCTTCAGCGGACGAATATCCTGCCGCTGGGCGCGGTCATAAGTCATTACAAAA
>WQZT01000253.1 GCA_009780595.1 Treponema sp.
CAGGCGGGGATCGGCTCCAATTCCGCCGGGCCAGCTTACGGTGAATACGTAAGCTTCGGGGTATGTGATTGTTCCGGCAAACTCGCGCAGGAAATCTTCGCGCGACAGTTCCACGCCGCCTCGAATAAAACGCAACGCGCTTTGCGGGTCAGACTCTGCGGCGTTCAATGCGAAGTCAAACGTTTCCACACCTCCGCTTTCGTCATCGCCATCGCCAAGCGGGAAGCTCACCGTTACGCGGCTTGTCCCTTCGGCGAGATGGATAAAACCCCGGTGGTTTAAAAACCGCTCGCCGTTTACCGTGATGTCGGCGATGCGCTGCGGCACGAGGCGAAGAGCGGGCGCGGTGGCGGAGAAGAACGTCCGCGAGCCTTGCGCGAACACGAACAGCACAATCGCCGCCAAAGCCAAAACCGAAACAAGCGCCACAATGCTGAAAAGATATTTAAAAAACTGGTCGACGAATTTTTGATTCATTGTTGACCTCGATTTATCGGAACCCAGCTCCGCGCGATAAGCGTCTGCCCTTCGGTGATCGCCCAGTCAAGGAACTGGCGGCTTACCGGGTGCAGGTCGTTGTAAATAAGGATGAACGGGCGAGCGATGCGGTAGCTGCCCGCCAGTATGTTAGCGGCGGTCGGCTCAGCCCCGTCAACCGGAACCGCTTTCACGGAGCCGTCTACCGAAGCAATCGAAACGTAGCCAATTGCGTTCGGATTGCCCGATACATTCGAGCGCACCGCGCCCGTGCTGGGAGTTTCGATTGCGCCCGCCCGCAGCCGCCCGGGAAACCCCGCGAGTTCCTCAAACGCGCCCCGCGTGCCCGAGCCGTCCTCGCGGCTGACAACGGCAATCGCGCCGCTTGTGGCGGGAGAAACTTCGCTCCAGTCGGTAATTGCCCCGGTGTAGATGTCGCGTATTTGTTCGATGCTGAGACTTGCAACGGGGTTGCTGTGGTGAACAACGACGGCAATTCCGTCAACGGCGAGGAGCTGCTCGTTGAGGCCGCTACCAAGCTCAAACGGAGTAAGTTCGCGGCTGGTCATCCCGAACTGGTACAAAAGCCCCGCGTTCCGTATCCCGTCGCTGGAGCCGGTTCCGTTGATGTTAATTTTCACGCCGGGCGAGAATTCCTGAAAGGCGGCGGCTAAAAGCTCCATCGCCGGAACAACCGATGTCGAGCCGCCAATTTCGATGACAAACGGCGAGTCCGCGCCGCCGCGCCCACGGCAACCGGAAAACAGAGCAAGTACCAGTGCGCTTAACACCGCTGCAAAAAAAGCAATCTGCTTCATAGAAGAAAACCTATCCGCTCCTTGTTAAACGCTTATGAGTGAATTGTTAATAATTAGTTAAATCAGTTCATTATATGAAAAAATTCAGGCGAACAACGAAGTGCTGTCCGCCAGAACGATTATACACAAAACTATTTTTTAAAATACACAGTGTGCAGCTTGGGAATTCTAATCGGGAAGTTTACAAAACCGGCAATGTGCGGCGACAGCGCCACTAATTCTTCACCGTGCAACAGGAACACAGCCGGACGCGCTTCAACAATCAAACGCTGCACTTGTTCGTAAATCGCAAGGCGCGCAACCGGGTTAAGTTCTTGCCGCCCAAGATTAAGCAAGCGGTCAATCTCCGGGTTGTTCAGGCGGAAACGGTTACTGCCGCCAATGTTGGAACTGTGAAAGAGCGCCAACCCGTAGTCGGGGTCTGTCGCAATATTAGTCCAGCTCAGGATATACATATCGTGCTGCCCTTGCGTTACCCCTTGAAGGAACGTCGCAAATTCCAGCGACACAACTTCAACCTTAATACCGATTTGCGCGAGCATATTCTGTATAATGACAGCTTTGTCAACCTCTTGCTGGTTGCTAACGTTACACCACAGCGAAATGGAAAATCCGTTTGCGTATCCGGCTTCCGCCATGAGCTGTTGTGCGCGGTCAAGGTCAAATTTCGGCAGGTCGAAATCCACGGTGCCCGAAAGTCCCACCAGCGGGGCATTGATCACTTTACCAACGCCCTGATACACAATATCCACAATGGCTTCCACATCGATGGCGCGGGCAATTGCCTCGCGCACGCGCACATCCCGCAACGGCACAGCAGTCGGAGATTGAAGGTTGAAACCCATAAAGTGGAAACGCGGAACTGCTGTTCTGTCGTACGCCAGCCGGGCGTCTTGTATCATGCGCGGAAGATGGTGCGGAGAAATATCAAACGCGATATCCGCCGCGCCCGTTTCAACAGCAATCAGCCTGTTTGTGATTTCGGGAATAACGGTGAATGTTATCCGGTCAACTCCGGGTTGTTCCCCCCAGTAATCCTCAAATCTGACAACATCAACACTTTCGCCGAGTACCATCGATTGGAAGCGAAACGGCCCGGTTCCTACCGGATGGTTGGCGAAGTTTGCGCCCTGTTCGCGCACCGCCCGTTCGCTGTTAATACCAACACCCGGATGTGTTAAGTGCGCTAAAATCGGAACAAACGGAATGTTCAGATTTATTTGCACCGTGTAATCATCGATAATATCAACACTTTTAATTGAGCTAAAGATAAACCCGACTTGGGGCGAATTAACACCGCGCATAATTGAAAACTGAACATCGGAAGCTTTCATCTCATCGCCGTTATGGAACAACACACCCCGGCGAAGGTTCATCACCAATGTCTGCGCGTCAGGCATATTCCAGCTTTCAGCCAGTAACGGCACAATG
>WQZT01000254.1 GCA_009780595.1 Treponema sp.
CAGGCGAGATCGTAATGTAATGCTCGCCGATGAGGGCGCCGCTCGTCTGTCCCGGCAGGGCAAAGGAAAGGATCCGGTCGCCCTCGTGTCGGCGCAGGATGTCGTGGAAAAAGTTGCTGCACGATACAGTTAGTACTGCACCCGCAAGAACGGCGGCGCACAGCGCCAGCTTTGTCAGTGTCTTTATTCTGGTATGGTTCATTGTTCACTCCTTACTCTATTTCTCATTCGATACGCTGGAATGTCATCTCAACGGCACGGTATTTTTCCCACGTGCCGTCATCCAGTTCAGGCGCTCTGTCCGCGCCAAAAAACTCAACCGTAATCCTGTCCTCGCTAATGCCGTACTCTTGCACAAGGTAATCCTTGACGTGCTGCGCCCGCCCCTGCGATACTGCCTGACGCCCGGCTGGTGTGCCAAATAGCGCCGCGTATCCGCGCAGGGTAATACGCATTACCGGATAGTCCTGCAAGTATTTCCCTACATCATCCAGCGCCTGACGGTGATCCACAATCATCACCGTACTGTTTGGATCAAAGTACACGCCAGAAAGCACCCGCTCAGGCGGCGGCGGCGCTGGCTCCGGTTCAGGCGGCGTGGGAACAGGCTCAGGCGGGCGGGCGCGGCGCGGCGGCTGAAAGGTAACGCCCGCCTGAATCACTGGCAAGGTAATAACACCTGAACGTTCAAAGAGCAGGTCGATCCCGCCACCTGCGTACAGCCCAAAATTTGCCGGAAGCGGGCGGGTAAGGTAGAGCCTTGTTTCGGCAATTTGTATTTGCGACTGGGAAGTTCGCAGCGTTCCTGCCCACGTGGCAAGGGTATTTTCGTAGTGATCGGTACTGGTAAAAACCACCCCTGCGCCCACATCCCCGCGCACCCCCCATTCACCGAACAGCCGCAGGGGCGGATGGTAACTCAGGTGCGCCAGCAGCGGAATCATCCGCACGCTCTCTGTAAAAGGAGACGTTCCTGAGGCATAAGAAAAACCCGCTTCAACGCCAGCGACAAGCTGCCCAAAAGAAAATTGCCCAAGGTCATAGCCCACCCCCGCCCGAATCCCCGGCAGCGGCTGCATGTTTTCGGATAAAAGCTGCGGCGCAAAAAACCAGTTTACAGCCGCAGAAAGCACCAGCGGCAGCCGCGGTAACTGCTGGGGTTCCGCTTCCTGCGCGAAAGTGCAGAACGCGGTGGCAAGCACAAGCGCCAGTCCAATATAAACCTGTTTATTTTTAATAATTAACTCCTTGCTGGAAAGTTCTGGCAACACCAAACCCTCCCAGCAAGGAGTTGTGGCAACGCCACAACTCCTCAGCAAATCCGCCAACGGCGGATTTGCCCGGATTTGCCTACTGCAAAACCCCGTTGACAACCCGTATCGTGTTGTGGGTGGCTTCAAGTTTGATGGGATTGCCTTCCCCATCCAACGCCGGAGTCCAGACGCCGTCGACAAAGGTGCCGTACTGCGCCGTGGCGAGGGTGGTGGGGAATGTCTTAAACGCCGAATAGGAAGCGTTAACGCCCGTGCCGCCCGAAGCCGTGTTTGAGTTGTCCCCTTCGTTGTTACCGTAAATAACGCCGTTTACGATCCGGAAGACAACGGCTTCGGTAGTAAGAAGTACCCCGCCGCTGCTGGTGGACATACCGCTACCCGCAGAATTTCCCGAGATTGTCCCGCCTAACATGGTAAATGTGCTGTTGTTGCCGGAAACCCTTACACCGGCTCCGCTGCCGGTGCCGACGGTCGAATTGCCGTGGATCAGCGATCCCTCGTGCATTGTAAAGGAAGATCCGCCTGTAACGTTCACCCCGCCACCCTGATTATTGTTGTTTGCCGTGTTGCCGGTGATCTGGGCGCCTGAGTTCATCGTCAGGCTTGCGCCTCCGTTTACGTGCACCAGAGCAGTGAGGATCCCGCTATTCCCGACAAGGGTAATGTTGTCGCCCAGCGTCAGGCTTCTGTTTGCGCCGTTAATGGTGAATATGCTGTTGGTAAGGCTGGGTTTGGTTATCGTTCGCCGTTCGCCGTGTCCGACAACCGTCAGGTGCACGCCCGCCTCGAAGTTCGGAACGGTATTGGCAACCGTTACGTTGTCGCCCACCACCAGGGTGTAGGTGCCGGGGTCGGTGTTGACGTGAGTAACGGCGGCGTGAACGAGGTTGGTGCCTCCGAGGTTAAGCGTGATCGGCGTCGGCTCCGTCCACTTCGCCGTCAGGGTGATGTTGTCTGTTACCGTGTCGGCATTAAAATCCCAATCACTGTCGTCAGCTTTTTTCCAGCCGTCAAAAGCGTACTCCACCGTATCCGGCGACTTCCACAGCCCGGCCGTGGTCAGGTAGTCGAATGCCCTCTTTGGGTCTGCCGGCTTGCTAACTTTCGCTCCGCTTGCCAAACCGGGAACTGCGGCAACCGCAGCTCCTCCCGCGCTGTTGTACGTTACGGTGTAGGTCTTAGCACCGGGCTTATCACCACCTCCTGGGTCAGTGCCATTGTCGCACCCCGCCATCGAGAAGCTGATTATCGCTAGTGCCGCGATAACCGGTACAAACCTGCGGCTTGTACTAGTGAGTTTTACTGACGTAAAACTCTTCAAAAAAAGAATTGTGTTTTTCATCGAAAAAACACTCCTTTTGCGATCCCCTTTTCCCGATCGATTTTCCAGATCGATTGCAGGCGGGTAATCACAGAGATCTCAGACGTATACTTAGTCGTTGATCCGAA
>WQZT01000255.1 GCA_009780595.1 Treponema sp.
AGCGGGCTTTTGCCTACAGGCATGATCAAAGACAGCATCTGCGGCATTGACGTTACCTGCATCGACAACGGAATGCCAATGGTGCTTATGCGCGCCGAACACATGGGTTGCACCGGATCTGAAACGCCTGAAGAACTCAACCACAACGAGGGCTTAAAAAAGAAGCTGGAAGAACTGCGCCTTGCCGCCTCCCTTGAAATGGGGCTTGGCGATACAAAAGAAAAAAGCTACCCCAAGATGTGTATGGTTTCCTCACCAGCTGCCGGAGGGACAATTAACACCCGCTGTTTTATTCCCCATGTGTGCCATGAAGCCGTCGGTGTTTTGGGCGCGGTAACGATAGCCACTGCCTGCGCAATGCCCAGAAGTGTGTGCGATGGCATTGCCAAAGTACCAGCGGGACTTTCCAAAAACATTTCTGTCGAGCATCCAAGCGGTGAGTTTACCATCGAAATGGTGATGGATGGCGCGGGTAACGTAACATCCGCATCGCTTTTGCGTACCGCACGCCTTATTATGCGGGGCGAGGTGATGATTCCCGCACGGGTGTTTAAGTAGAAGTTGTTTGGCACATCAAACTGCTCTGATAACGTTTTTAAGTTGCTGAAGTTTTGTAGAAGTTCCCGTGTTACGGGAAAAGCGCAACGTTCATATTTATAGATAGTAGAGAGGTAAGTAAGTATGCAAAGAAAAATAGTTGGTTCATTTACGGCGCTTGCGTTAATTGCGGCGTTGTTGGTTGTATCGGGATGTTCTAAAAAAGAAAATGGAGGAACTTCGATAACGCTCGGAACTGCCGGAGCTGCTGGAACTTATTTTGTTGTTGGGGCTGCAATGTCGCAGACGGTGAATGAGCTTTCCGAGTTCCTTCACGTAACGGCGCAGGTAACAAATGGTTCGGTGGAAAATATAAACCTTACGAATGCCGGAGAGATGGACATGGGAATGTCAAACTCTGACGGCGTGTATTGGGCGACGACCGGAACCGGACCCTTTGCCGGAAGACCACAGAATATTTCTGTTGTGATGAGTTTGTATCTTTCCTGCGGGCAAATGGCAACCTTGCGGGGCAGCAATATTAATTCGTGGGCAGACCTCCGGGGCAAGCGCGTAGTGCTCGGACCTCCAGGGACAACGATTGTTGAAATGTCGCGGGCAATTTTGCGTGGGTACGGCATCGATCCTGAAACCGACATTAGACCGCTGTACCTTTCGTTTGACGAAGGGCTTTCTGAGCTTATGGACGGAACGATTGACGCATCCTTCTTTGTCGCCGCAGCTCCAACTGCCGCAATGACAAACGCCTCAGCAACAGGACGTGTTCAGCTTCTTGGTGTTTCGCAAAACGTGATAGAAAGCGTATCAAACGAATTGCCGTTTTTTACTCCCCACGTAATTCCCGCTGGAACGTATCCCAACATGGACGGTGATATTCACACGTTGAAAATTGTAACGGAGATATTTGCCAACAATACTATTTCCGAAGATGTCATCTACGAGTTTGTACGGCTGACTCTTGACAACACTGAACTCTTTGTTGGTTCGCACGTAGCGGCGCAGGAAATAAATATCTCCACTGCCGCATCGTCAATTTCAAAATACCATCCCGGAGCGCTGAAGTTCTTCCGCGAACGGGGCGTATTGTAAACTGAAAACTGTAACTGTAAATTATATGGAAGGCAGATCGTCTCTGCCTTCTGGTATATTTGGAGGGTGTAAAAATGTCTGATTCACACATTACTGAAAAATCACGTTGGGAAAAATTTGCCGATGTCTTTATGCTGATAATTTCGCTTGCGTTGGTGGGCTTTCATTTGTACGCGGCATCATTTGGAACGTTGATACCGTACCTTCAAACGTCCGTTCACTGGGCGCTGGTCGGTTCGTTTATCGTTCTTGCAAAGCCGCTGAAGTTCCCCGGCGGCAAAATTATCGACATCATTTTTATTGTGTCGAATATTATTTTTTCGTATTATCTTTTAACGGTGCAAGACAGACCGATGCACGAGGTTGGTATTTTTTCCCAGCTTGATGTAATCATTTCGATTGCTGCGGCAGTTCTCGCGCTGCTTATCGCGTGGCGGGTTGTCGGTCCAATTTTGCCGCTGATTTGCATGGTGTTTATCGCCTACGGATTGCTCGGGCATAACTTCACAGGGATTTTTCACACAAGCCGTTTTTCCGTTATGCGGCTGTTCACCACGTTCTACGCGAATGTTTCGATGGGGCTGTACGGGCAAACGCTGTTTGTTTCGGCGCAGTTCATTTTCCTGTTCGTGCTGTTCGGCAGCCTGCTGGAAGTAACGGGCGTGGGTAGCTTTTTTGTTGATCTGGCATTTTCCCTCACCGGAAAAACCCGCGGCGGTCCCGCGCAAGCCGCCGTTATGTCAAGTATGCTCGTCGGTACAATCAACGGCTCAGGCGCAGCAAACGTTGTTACAACGGGACACTTTACGATTCCGCTCATGAAAAAAGTCGGCTACAAACCGTCGATGGCTGCCGCAATCGAAGCAACCGCGTCCGCGTGGGGACAGTTGATGCCGCCTGTGATGGGCGCAGTCGCTTTCCTGATGAGCGAAGTTACCGGCATTCCCTTCGCGTCGATCGCGCTGGCGGCGCTAATTCCTTCGCTGTTGTGTTTTGCCTCTGTTGCGATAATTGTTTACTTGACAGCCCGCAAAGACAATATTCCCGTAGCTAAAAGCGACCAACTTAAAAAAAT
>WQZT01000256.1 GCA_009780595.1 Treponema sp.
CAGTTGATAAGATCGCCTGAATCAATCACGCTTGAAAAACCCTCCCACGCATCCGTCCGCCCGTGTTTCTCAATAATCGCCCGCTCCTCCTCCTCCGACGGATATCCCAGCGAAAGGCGCAGCATAAAACGGTCGAGCTGGGGAGCCGGCAGGGGAAACAGGTGCGCCCCTTTCAGGTTCATCGTCGCAATGATAAAAAACGGATCGCGCAGCGGGTAATGTTTGCCCTCAATCGTGATACTCTGCTCTTCCATCACTTGCAGAAAACTCCCCTGCGTTTTGGGAGTCAGCAGGTTAATCTCGTCGCACAAAACAAAATGGGCGAACACCGGTCCCTTGTTAAACACCAGTTCCCCGGTTTGCCCGATAAAGCGGTTGTACCCAAGAATGTCTTGCGGGAGCAAATCCACGGTACACTGGATACGGCTAAATCCTTCCATTGAAATATTCGTACTATCGTTTGAGGGCGAAGCCCCGCCAATATCCTCGTTGCGCCACGTGACAGACTGCGCCAGCGCGCGCGCCAGAGAAGTCTTGCCAACGCCGTGCGAGTCCGCCAGAATAACGTGACCGCCGGCAATCCACGCGGCGATGATGTATTCGAGCTTGCGCTCATCAACAGAGATGAGCTTGCGGATATTGGCGCTGAGGGCTTGTATCGAGTCCTTAACTTGTGTATAGACTGTTTGCATTGCTCATTTTATGCCAAATCACCGCACAGAGGCAAGAGCGTGGGTAAAGTGCCACAAGCAATCAGAGCCCAGCGTACTTCTTCGTCTTTTCGTGGGCGACAAGCATCTTTTCCCTGTCTCCCAGCGAGGCGTTAATCTCTTGTATGAGGTTAGTTATAGTACCTTTTAGCATTTCCAGCTCACCAACGTGACCTTTCAAATCATCCATCTGCGCTTCTGTTGTTTTATCTTGAAACATTGTTTTCCCCTTGTACGGTTTAACCGTGTACTAGTAATTGTTGTAATCGTGTGAATAATCACCTCATCATTATTACAAAAATAATAATGTTTTACAACCGTGCCGATAAGCTATATTAATACCTTATTGACAAGCGTAATAGTTTGGAATTATATTAGAAGGTACAAGGTGAGATTTCTCACAAATAGTGAAAACGTAATCATACAAGGCTGAGGTTCAGCCAAAGGTGGTATATATGGATAGAATAGGAAGTGTTTCAAATAAGACGCAATACCTGATGCAAGAGCAAATTGCCGCTATGCAGAACTCGCGCGCGGGGCAGAGCGCACAATCACAGAATTCGCAGAGTGCACAATCGGTGGCACAAAGCGGCGCGCAGGTGAGGTCTCCCTCGCAGGTGCAGACAAATACCGCTGTTCAAGGGCAAGCGGCTGTCGCAAACAACCGGCAGCCAGCGGCGGTGCAGAACACGCAGAATGCGAACGCGGCGCGGACTGCGAATGCCTCGCAACAGATCACTGATCCGGCTCGAGGGAACAACCTCAACCTTCTCGGTTAACAAACACCTGCGCGAAAAGGGCGCAGGGAACATCAAAAAAGCTGTCTGGTACAATGTGCCAGACAGCTTTTTCATTTTACACGGTATTCGTGTTCACGCCGTGCGGGTTTAGCGGTAACGCGCCCGTTCGTACTGTTTGGGCCACGTGTATTCCACGCCGAGTTCTTTGGCTGCCCACAGTGGGAAGTGCGGGTTGCGTAAAAGCTCACGCCCAGCAAACACCATGTCCGCGCGTTCGTTTGCCACGATTTCTTCCATGTGCTGCGGCGATGTCAACAATCCGCCGGCGATAACAGGCAAGCCAGTTTTCTCCCGCACTATTTCGGCGCACTTCACCTGGTATCCCGGATGTGTCGGAACAGGAACCGGACTTACGCCGCCTGAACTCACATCGAGAATATCAATCCCCTGCGCCTTGACGATGTTGATCATTGCCGCCACATCAGCCGGGCGGTTGCCCTGCGGCAGGTAATCTTCCGCCGAAACGCGAAGGCACACCGGTCCGTGAAAAACCTCGCGCACCGCCTGCAAAACCCGCCCAACAATTCGCGCGCGGTTTTCAGCGCTCCCGCCGTATTCGTCATCGCGCTGGTTGCTGACAGGCGACAGGAACGACGACAACAGATAGCCGTGAGCACCGTGTACTTCCACCATTTCAAAACCCGCCTGCGCCGCCCGCCGCGCGGCATTTCGGAACGCCTCGACAACGGCGTCAATATCGGCGCGTTCCATCATGCGCGGCACGTGGTAATTGGCATCGCCGGAATCAAACACAATCGGCGAGGGCGCAATCACTTCCGGCACGTGCGCCATACACTTCCGCCCGGCGTGCCCCAACTGAATAGCGGCAACCGCCCCGTGCGCCTTTATCGCCGCCGAGATGCGGGAAAGCCCTGGCACATGGGAATCATCGTAAATCCCCAAACAGTTGTCCGTTATCCGCCCGCATTCAGCAACGCCCGTAGCCTCAACAATGATCAACCCCACGCCGCCCAATGCCCGCGCTCCATAGTGCATAACGTGAAAGTCAGATGCAACTCCGCCCGTTGCGCTGTACATACACATCGGCGGCATAACAATTCTGTTTCTCACTCGAACATCTTTTATAGAAAAACTTTCAAATAACTTTGACATAAAAACCTCCACTTGATTTTCCGCTAAAACTTATTTTCGCTCGTGTATCCAGTGTACCAGCGTTTTCGACTTTTTAGTAGGACAG
>WQZT01000257.1 GCA_009780595.1 Treponema sp.
CCATGATTTGGTATGGCGTTGCTACCGATATCAATCTTGGGCGGAATCCACTTCGTGGTGCAGATTTTCCTCGTGGGCGCGTCGTGGACGTTATTACAAACCAAACTACAACCGATGGTGTTGTGAGGGGTGGAATGCAACTATTAGCGGTTGAGCTGTTGTCAGGTGAACATAGAGGAAGAATCATTGAAGTGCGAAATATTCTGTTCATTGATGCACCCGTCAACCCGCACATCGGGCAAACCCTCATTATTCATTTTGACGATCATGGGAACGGAAATTACACAGCCAGCGTCCACAGCTACAAACGCGAGACGGCAATATACATAATTGCGGTGCTGTTTCTTGTGCTAATAGTAGCAGTTGGTGGGAAAGCCGGGTTAAGTTCCGCTTATGGGTTGGTTTTTACTTTTGTAACACTATTATTCTTTCTTATACCCGCAATAGTAAGAGGCGGCTCTCCTGCTTTTTGGACAATCATTGCAACCGTGTTGATAACGGCGGTTTCGTTGATTTCAATTATGGGGTTTGAGAAGAAGACATGGGTAAGCATATCGGGAACGCTGGCAGGTATTGCGTTTTATTGCTTGTTTTATTTTATTATCGCCCGCGCGCTCAGAATCACCGGGTTCAATGTGCCCGAAATGAATCAGTTGATAGGACTAAGCTTTACGTCAATTTCAAATCTTACGGAGCTTTTGTTTTGCGGGATTTTGATAGCGTCCTTGGGCGCTGTTATGGATACGTCGGTATCGGTGGCATCCGCCACGGCAGAGCTTGCTAAAGCAGATAGCGGGCTTGGATTCAAGCCGCTGTGGAAATCCAGCATGAGAGTGGCACGGGATTGCGTTGGGTCTTCGGCAAACACGCTTATATTAGCCTTTACAGGAACTTTCTTTGTAACATTGATTATGTTTCAAGCTATTGACTTTAGCTACACGATGCTGATTAACCGCATAGACATTGGAGTTGAAGTTCTGCGGGCAATCTCGGCCTCTTCCGGAATGATTCTTTGCGCGCCTGCCACCGCTTTGCTTGGCTCGTATGTCTACCGGGCAAAAGTGCAAGTTGTACCTGTGGAAAGTAAGAAGAAGCACCCATGATTTGGTTTTTGCCGCGCGTAGGCGCGGTAGAAATAAATATTATTTATCATCAGAAAGGAAGGAACACAATGGTAGAAAAAAACAAACGAGGACAAAAGCGTCAATCCGGAAAAGTGGGGCCGCTGCTTGTAGCGGCAGTCATGGCACTGGGAGTTTTACCGGTTAGCTTTGCGGCACCGACGAACGCGTCAAGCGGATATGTCGCCGCGTCTGCACAAGCAGCATGGATGTCATCCAGCCCCGGACAGTTGAGAGGACCGTATCAAAATTCGCTGAATATGGCTTCTGCGAATTACAGAAACCTCAACATAACACCAGGAACAACCGTTGATGAAATGCGGTGGACATGGCATTCGCGGTCAGAAGTCGCTGATTTCGCCCTTTTCACCAATGCAAACGGCACTGCGCAAGTAAACCTTGTTGCCGGCGTAAATTTTGTTATTGATTCCCGCCCACTGGGCAGCGGAACCGTGTCTGTCGGCTCGGGAGCCGACGACACAGACACTTGGGAAGACGGCACGCAAACTCGCGCAGTCGGCGTGGGCGGCGGAAACGCTGTGGGGATGCCCCATGATTATCAATGGTTCACTCATGAATCTGCCGGCGTGTACTGGGTGCATCAAGTAATCGTAACCGGTTTAACTCCCGCAACAAATTATTGGTATCAAATTTCCGGTAATATTCCTGCCGAGCAAACGGGTGCAGGGGCTTTCACATCTGCGCTGAAGCCTTTCTTCACAGGGCCTGATACAAACAGCGGCTTTACTTTCACGGCCGGAGGCGACCCGCAAATAGGAATATTCTTTTCTAACACCGCTGCAACTGCTGGTGTCGGCCAAAAAAGTCATGTTGACGACTACTACGGTTGGACAAATGCCGTAGCGGAAATGGTTCGCTACACCAATCGGCGTTTCGGGGGCCGTCATCTTCCCGGTTTCTTCATGCCGGTGGGTGACCTTAACGATACTAATGACAATAGAATGCGGCGTTCGCAGTTTATGCATGATATTTTCTTTGCGCCGACGGAATTACACTATCTCCCCTTGCTTCCTGTAATAGGAAACCACGAAACAACAACAAATGGGCATCTTTTCCACCAACATTTCAATATGCCTTGGAGAAATTCTAATTCCGATGCGGCTGCTGTAATGAGCAGCTCCTCTGCGACACTTGCGGAATTTGTTGCCGCAAATCCGAACACTCCGGGCGTTCCCCGTATTCGCCCACACGCTGCCATACACGGAACGCCCAACACCACAGACCACGGCATATCAAGGAGCAGCGCTCAAACTTTGCGTGATGCAGGCGCATCCCCATGGCAGTTCGACTATTACATGATTTACGGTAACATGCTCCTGGTTGCACTGGACAGTAATAGCAGGGCATGGCAAGGTGGCCGCCTTGAATGGATCAACACCATCGTAAGCACATACGGAAGTAACGTGGACTGGGTAGTAGTCACTTTCCACCACCCACCTTATTCTGTATTCAGAGCGACTAATATGGGCGAAAAAATTCCCGTTATTACTCAATGGATTCCTGAACTGGAAAAGCTCGGAGTTGACATTGTTCTGAACGGGCACTGCCACGTTTTTTCAAGAACC
>WQZT01000258.1 GCA_009780595.1 Treponema sp.
AAACCATGGAAACGAAGATTCAGGCGGAGCTGGACAAACTGAAAGAGCTAATCGTCGCAGCCGTGCCCGTGGAGCAAATCTTTCTTTTCGGCTCGTATGCCTACGGAAACCCGCGAAGGGATTCCGACCTCGACCTGTACGTTGTTCTGAAAGACGGACTTCCAATGCGTGATCTTGATGCCGGCTTGCAGATTCGATTAGCTATTGCCCGCAAAAAATCCATGCCAGTTGACATCATCGCAAAAAACAAAAGCGATTTTCTGGAACGCTTGGAACACATCACGCTGGAAAGAAAAGTAAACCGCGATGGGATTAAGATTTATGGCTAAACAGACAAATTCACCTGAGGAATGGCGGCTTCTGGCAGAGCGTGATTTTTCCGTGGTGGAACATTTATCCACGACTATGCACCCTATTCCTACGGAAGTCGTTGCTTTTTTCTGTCAACAAACTGCGGAGAAATATCTAAAGGGTGCATTGGTAATTCTTGGAGTTGAACCACCATACACGCATGATTTGGACGAACTTTGTGCCCTTGCCGAAAAAGAACGCCCATCATTTGCCAGCATATCAACCCAATGCTCAATTATCAGCCACTTCAGCGTTCAGCCGCGTTATGACCTTGGGCTAAGTTTATCCGATGATGATATGCGACTCGTTATTGCACACACAAAGTCAATCAGAAAATTTCTGGAAACCGAAGTGCGAGAATTGTTTGCAGAATAGTGGAGTTATTCGAGGACGCAAAGGTCTCAATCACCAACGCTTAGTGCCAGCCGCCTTTGCGCCCCCGATATTCTATATTCTGCTTACTCGGCAATGATAACCGTGAGCATTCCGTTGTCCTCGTGGTCGATAATGTGGCAGTGCATCATCCACGTGCCGGGGTTATCAAACCTGATGGCGACGTCAACGTACTGCCCGATGGGAATTTCCACTGTATCCAGCCACATCTCAGACGGCGGCGGCGTTCCGTTTACCGACACCACTAGAAAATGTTCGCCGTGAATGTGCATCGGGTGCGATGTTTGCGTCATCATCATTCGGTCGTTGTTGACAAAGCGTATTTTGTACACCTGCCCCACATTCACGCGGGTCGGCGGTATGTTCGGGTGCGCCAAGCCGTTGATAGTCCATTCCATCCTCATGCCGCCACTTCCTCTTCCACCCATCATCCCGCGCCCGCCGCCCATCCTTCCACCACCGCCCCGCGACATGCGCGAAGCCAGCACATACGTCAAATCGACAGCTTTATCCGCAATGCCGGGAAATGCTTTCATTTGGGGCGGGACAAACGGCGATTGCATATCGCGCCCCGCTCCTGTATAAACCACCGGAATACGCATCCCGAAGTTCCGCTCGTTGACAATATAAAACGTCCCACTGTTGTGAATGCCCTTCAGTTCCACATCAGCACGCTCGCCGGGGAACAGCGTTATCGTCCGGGTTGTAAATGACGATGTAAGCGGATGCCCGTCCAAGTGCGTAACAGTAAACTCATGCCCGTCAAGATGCAACGTGTGTAGCTGCGCCGTTGATGCGTTGATGAAACGCAGTTTTACAATCTCGCCCTTTTTCAGCTCAACCGGATAAATAGCTTCGCCCGTTCTTTTGTTGACGGTTTCAACGCTCCCTACAATTTCCATGTGGGCAATTGTGTAGCGGTCGTCAATCGTGCCCTCTGGCGAAAGCGCCCAATCGTCGAGCATCAAAATATAATCCCCGGCGTAGGCTGTGTCGTACGTCTCCTTAACGATAAACGGCGCGTACATACCGCTGTTCAACTGCGGCAGAATCGGGCGGTGGTGCGGATGGTACCAGAACGTTCCGGCTTCCGCAAGGCTGAATTGGAACGCCGCGCTGCCGCCCGGTTGTATTGGCGTAAAAGGACCGTCCTGATCGTTTACAACCTTTAACCCGTGCCAGTGCATACTGGTTACCGTGTCTATCGTGCTGGTAACATTTATCGTTAGGTTTGTGTTCTTCGCCGTGATAATAGCACCGCCGGGAAAACCGGTTGCGTAGTTATTAACGTTAGTCTGCCGCCCCGTAACAATTTCCTGCTTCCCCGGCTCAATCGCAATGTGGAACTGCGATGCCGGAGCAACGCTTATAATGTTAAACGGGTTATTCATTGAGCCTTCATAGTTTTTATATGTACTCTCGGTTGCCCCACTTTTTGCATTGCCGACTCTTTCCTGTGCGAATGCCCCTGTGCAAGCAACAAATTGAAATATCGCCATCACCGCACATGCGGCAAGAAATAGTTTTTTCATAATTTCTTCCTTTTAATAAATAATAGAGTTGTTCGGAAACTAATGGAGTTATCGAACAAGTCAAGTAATGAATTGTAAATGAAGTAAGTGAAAATATCAAGGGATGCCGCGGTCTCAATCACGAGCGCTTAATGCCAAATATGAACATTACGTTCCAAAGTGTTCCCTCATCTTGGCAAAGAAGTCTTCGGTCTTTTCAGCGCTGGCTTCTTCCTCGTCCTCTGCTTCCTCGCGGTACTCAATTAGATGAGGGGGAATTTCTTCGAGAAAGGGGGAAGGCTCGCGATCGACAGAATCTTGCTGCCGCCGTGTTGTGCGCTTCTGGCAGCTTGTAATGTGCAGCTTATCCCGGGCGCGGGTAATGGCAACGTAGAAAAGACGGCGCTCTTCTTCCAAGGGACTTGCCG
>WQZT01000259.1 GCA_009780595.1 Treponema sp.
CCCCGCATGCAGAAAAAAAATCCGAAAAGGCCATTTTTTTGCTTCCAAGGGGTTGACAGCTTCTGAGAAAGATCGTAAGATAAGACTATGAAGCAAATTTGCCCTTTGAACAGAGCAATTTCTGGCAGTCGGCAGTCGGCAGTCGGCAGTCGGCAGTCGGCAGTCGGCAAAATTATGGGCGATTTGATTCTCTTGTCAACCCTCTAGCGGTTTATTTTCACCATACTTTTAGTTTTATTTTTTCTCTGGCTGTCTACGGAATCCGACGTACTGCTTCTGGTGGCGTATTGGCAATGATGTCGTTGCGGCAATGGCATGGGTAAAGTGTTTTGGCTTTTGGTGAAGGCGTTTAGAACGTAGTTTATGGCGGTTACATGTCGCTGTGCGAAATGGCACTTCAAATTATTGTCAATAATTGGCCGTTTTTGTATAGCTGCAGAAATGTTTGGAGGACAGTTATGAAGAAAAAATTTCTTGTGGCGGGAATGCTCGGTGCTGTGCTGGCATTTGGAGTAACGGTTATTGGTTGTGATGATGGCAACATCAATAACGGTAGTACTAACAATGACACATGGATGAACATAACAGATTTTGACCTCGCTTCAGGTACATGGGCAGGCACGCACACTCGTACAAGGACTCTTCAAGAATTTAACGGTGATAACAGTTTTGAAATATGGGATCCTGCCAAAGAAGAATTTTATGTTGCCATTGTGGTGAACTCTTTTGTAAATGAAATACTGGGGTTTGTTGGCCATACGCAGACAACAGGCACATACACAATAACAGAAAACCATACTGCGGTATTTTCTGGTGGTAATATAGAAACCGCTTGGGATACAATTAAAACAGTGTACCTTGGTATTGGTGTTGTTAATGATGCCGGGCGTTCAATAACGTACACATATAACGGTACAACAAACCAGGCGATAAATTTGGAGGCTGTTAACGCGGCTGGCATTCAAGTAAACAGCAGCGGCACAAGTATGAGAGTTCCTGCCAATGCATTCGGCCCAGGGGATCCTTCTGGTGAACGAATATTTACAAAACAGTAACGCGCTGGAAATGTATTGTGGCAGCATATTTTATGGCACACGAAGTGAGATGTAATCGTTGACGCAAGGGCGACTGACACTCTGGCTCCGTGTTTAAGTAAAGGAGAAAGTAATGGCAAAGAAATTATGGTTCATGGGAATGGTGGCAGTGGTGCTGACGTTCACAGTCGTGGTCATCGGGTGCAATAACGACCCTGATGGAAAGACAACAGACCTTCTTGTTGGAACCTGGGATGGAATAAACGCTTGGATGGCATTCTCAAAAGACGGAACATATCGAGATTCACTACAGATGACCGCAAGATTCTCTGTCAGCGGTAATACATATACTCTTAGTGAAATCAACGGAGGAACGTATTCGGTAACACACACTTTTTCCTTCAGCAACAACAACAATACTCTTACTGTTTACGGGTATAGCACTATTACTTGGAACAGACGGCGATAGCTTCAGAGTTGACGCAGGGGCAGGGGCAGGGGTGCCAGGCACTGAAGCTCCGTGCCTGACACCCTGTCACTCCAGCTACGGGGTGCAAACCGTCGCGACCGCATGGCCTTTCGATTCAGGGGCTTGCCTTTCATTAGATACTGATATACACTTCGCATGGGATACAGAAAGCAATCTTACAGGAGGTAGATTGTGAATCTTCCAGTATTTGAATTTAGCCCGGATCTTTCCGGGCGCCCCGATCTGAAGGAAAAACACCTAGAGATATGGTGGGAACCCGCTTCGGGTGGGGGAAAGGCGGAGCGGCGGATAATCCCTATCGGCAGCGACGCGTCGGCAACATTCCATGACCATAAGCCGGGGCCTGGGGAATGGGTGTTGAAAGTGGCGCTTTGGGTTGAAGGCCCGGATGGAAATACCTTCGTCTTCGATACCCAGAGCGTGCCGTTTGTGCAGCCGGCTTGAGGAACAGGAGGAAAGCATGAACAGATTCGTTGACGCAAGGGTGACAGGCACTGAAGCTCCGTGCCTGACACCCGAGGCCGGTGTCAGGCACCGGCCCCAGATAGCTGTCCCCCGAAAAATCCAACTTAAAGCGGCTACTTTTCAGCCAATGAATTGCCGGAATTGGACGCTGAAAAAAACCCGTTTGTGATCGCGTCGTCAGCACTAGAATCCCCGCATTGGATGCGCTACCATTGCGCAAGGCACAATGAACGGAGGTAAATCATCATGGCTGACGAGAGCTTTACTATAGAAAGATTCGTTGCCGAAGTCGAAAGGCAGGGGCTCAACTGCCTGCGCGTGGTCGTAATGCGCCGTGGAAAAAAAGTCGCGGAACACGGCTGGGCGTCGGAAGCGTCGCGCAGCGTCTACTCGGTAAGCAAGAGCTTCGTCTCCGTGGCCGTGGGAATGGCCGTGGAAGCCGGCAAGCTGTCCACCGAAAGCAGCGTCGTCGATTTCTTCCCCGAGCTAATCCCCGCGCCGAGCGAAAAACTCCTCGCGCTTAAAATGCGACACCTCCTGGGCATGAGCCGTGGGCACGGGGAATTTTCCCGCCCCGCCACAGTCGCCGAGGCGCTCGCGCAGCCGCTGGAATGGCAGCCCGGCGAGCGCTTCACCTACGACAACGGCTCCACCCTCCTCGCCTCGGCGATGTTCACGCGCGCCGTCGGCCTCA
>WQZT01000260.1 GCA_009780595.1 Treponema sp.
ACATCGGCAATGAGCAGTTCCAGCATCGCGGCGTTGCTCTGGAAAAAAACCGTTGCGTCCATTGCGAGGTCTCTGCCCACAAGTGAAACACGCCCCCGCTCCTGCCCGCCTTCGCACAGAAACGTTTTCCCGCAGGAATACACCGTGAACCGTTCCCGCCCGTCGCCGGAAATTGTACCCTCTTTCAGAGCCGCGCGAATTCCCATATCCGCCGCCGGGCAATCGTCAAGCGGCACAAGGCGCGAACTTCTGCGCCCCATAAACCCGCACTGCACAAACTCGCCGCGTTCGCCACGCCCGCTGTGAAACTGAACGCGGTTGCGGCAGCCAAACGGCGCACATTCGCGTACCTGCGCCGCTGGCGGCTGGAAGCCGCCAATTCGCACAAAGGCATCGCGGAGGATGGCGGCTTTCGCATCGAGCTGCGCCTTGTAACTCAGGTGCTGGAGCGAGCAGCCACCGCATATACCGTACAGCGGGCATTCGGGATCAACTCTCTGCGGCGAGCGCTCCAGCAGCTCAACGAGCTCTGCCTCCGCCCACGTGCCGCGCTCGTTGACAACGCGGCAACGCACCACATCGCCGGGAGCTGTCAGCGGGATGAACACGCTCTTCCCTTCCTGACGGGTAAGACCCGCCCCTCCGGCGGCGATTTGTTGCACTTTAGCCGTAAATACTTCACCTTTCGCCATTAGTGTAGTATACCATATATTGCCACAACGTTGGTATAAGAGTAAAATAACGAATGTACGAAAATCAATTGTGGCGGCTGAGAAGCTTTGCTGTGCGAAAACTTCAGGGGGGCGTTGCGGGGGGTCTCCCCCGCTGGGGGGGTAGCGAAAGACCCGCGCAGCGGGGCTGGAGCGAGGGGGGATTGCCCCCCTCCTTCACAATTGATTTCTGTGGTGGCAAAGGGTATTATGGAGACTATTGATACTATCGACTTTTCAGATATGTGGCTGACGATGGATGACGGCGCGCAACTGTTCACACGGCGCTGGCGCGTTGCAGCTCCGGTTGCGGTGCTGCACATCATTCACGGAATGGCGGAACATTCAAATAGGTACGCGCAACTCGCCGCCCGCTTGCAAGCGCATGGGATCGAAGTGTGGGCTGCCGATCATCGCGGGCACGGGTGGTCTGCCTGCAAGCGGAATAACGCCCGCAGCGGCGGGCTTTTAGGGCACTGCGCTAACGGCGACGGTTTTGCCAGAGTTACGGCGGACATTGACTATCTCAACAGGATTATACAGAAGGAGCGTCAGAACCTGCCTCTGTTTCTGATGGGGCATTCGTGGGGGTCGTTTATCGCGCAAAACTATATTGAAAACTACGAAGGCAAGCTTTCTATTTATGGCGATACGATAAGGTTATCCGGTTGTATCCTTTCGGGCACGAAAGGTCCTTCTAAAGGGATAAAGACCGCGCTGGGAGCGGCGCTCTTGCCCGCGCTCGCCGTGATTATTGGGCAGAAGCGGCAATCCAGGCTCGTCAGGGCGGCGGCGGAAGGCTCGTTCAACAAGTTTTTCCGCCCCAACCGCACAGACTTCGACTGGATTTCCCGGAACGAAACGGAGGTTGACACATACGTTGCCGATCCGTTGTGCGGAATGCTCTGTTCGGTGGGGTTTTACCGCGATATGGCGCGTGCGCTGAAGCGTATTCACCGGAGCGAAGAAATGTCAAAAATTCGGAAGGAACTTCCTGTGTATATTTTTTCAGGAAGCGCTGATCCGGTAGGAGATATGAGTGAAAGTTTTGCGTCGTTGGCTGTGGCGTACCGGCATTTGGGGATTAAAGATTTGGAAACAGTTCTGTATCCTGGTGCGCGCCACGATACCCTGCACGAAACGAACAGCGACGAGGTTCAAGAAAGCTTGCTCTCATGGCTTGTACGGCACTGCAAATCCGAATTGTAATCTGGAGGCATTTTGCGTTTTCGTTATTCAGCGGAAGATAATGGCAAATTGGTAAAAAAGGCGGCGGTTTATACCCAAGACGAACATCGGATCAACGTTTCTGATGTCGATCCTCAGGCGGTATATATTATCCAGCGGCTGCAGGCGAACGGCTACGAAACGTACGTCGTCGGTGGCGCGGTTAGAGATCTCATACTGGGAAAAAAACCGAAAGATTTCGATATTGTTACCTCTGCAAGCCCGACGAAAATAAAAACGATATTCCGAAACGCCAGGATTATTGGCCGCCGCTTCAGGCTCGTTCACGTTTTTTTCGGGCCGAAGATTTTTGAGGTTTCAACGTTTCGTTCTATTAAAGATGGTCCGACAAGCAACACGTTCGGCACTATCGAGGAAGATGTTCAGCGGCGCGATTTTTCCCTGAACGCTCTCTTTTACGATCCGATGAAGCAGCTTGTTATCGATTACGTTGGCGGGATGAAGGATATGAAAAAACACCTGATTCGCCCGATTATCCCGCTGCCAAGTATTTTTACCGATGATCCGGTGCGGATGATTCGCGCGGTCAAGTACAGCGCGGTGGCAGGTTTTACGCTGCCGTTTCTGTTGAAGATGAAGATTCGCAAACAGTCTGCCCTTCTTGCAGATGTTTCCCCGTCGCGGCTGACTGAGGAGATTTTCAAGATTATCCATTCGCCGCACGCCCGCATAATCATCGAAGGGCTTGACGCGCTGGGGCTCTACAATTATTTGCAGCCCCGC
>WQZT01000261.1 GCA_009780595.1 Treponema sp.
ATCACGTTTGATGCTTGCCACAATGCCCTTTGCTCATGAAAAGTTTTACTATCAAAGATTACCTGCACCGTGTTCAGCTCATCGCAGGATACAAAAACTGACAACGGCACAATAAAAAATAACGCTACAGTTTTCTTCATTGAAAACAATCTCCCTGATAATCCCTCTCTAACCTAACGCGCAACAATTTCACGGTATATCTCGCGGTTGAGCATCGCAAGCGAGAGAACCGAACCTTCCGGCAACTGGTAGGGAACGGAAAGCCGCCCGCCCACGAATTGCGCCGTCAAAAGCCGCCTGACTTCACCATCGGGAAGTGTTCCTTCAAGCCGAATCAGCAAAGGGTAGGGGTTCGGCGGCATGGTAAACCGGAACAGCCCGAAAACCTCGTCGCCCGGCGATGAAACGGCGGGGGCGGCGACAGTAATGGAGACCCGCGTGTTGCTGCCGACAAAATCGCCACCGGGCGGGGTTTGCGCCACCACAGTTCCTGGCGTTTCCTCCGCGTCAGCAGACTTCAGCGAAAACTCAAAATCAATACCAGTGCGGCCAATGTGTTCAAGCGCATCCGCCACGCTCAACCCCACAAGGTCAGGCACGCGGATAATCGTATGCTCCAGCCCCCGGCTTACCACCAGTTCCAGCGTCATCGGGCCGGTAATTGGCGTACCCGGCTCAGGCCTCTGTTGCAAAATCGTCCCTGCCGGTTTGGGTGAAAACTCGAACATCACAGGCTCGCGAATGGAAAGAAGCGGCGGCGCGGAAACATAGCCGTCGGCAGCAGCTGCGCCCCTGCCTGAGACCAGCCCCATCTGAATATCCATGCGGAGGTCGTCAAGATTCCGGTCAATAAAGTTTTCAATCGTGCCGAGTTGCGCCCCCTGGCTTACCACCAGTTGAACCCGCCGCCCCGCCCGTACCAGCGCACCCGGCGGCGGGGACTGTTCGAGGATAAGCCCGCGGTCGGCAGACGTTTGGGTATAGCGAAGCTGGATTCTGGGATACAGTTCCTTCACCTGCAATTCCAACAGCGCGGCAGTCAGTTCCTTGCCCTGAACGTTGGGAACCATCGTCTGTTCCGCCCCCCGAACGTTGATAAAAAACACCGCCGCGGCAATCAGCCCCACCAGCGCAATCAGCCCCGCCGCCATCAGAATGAACGTCCGCACATTGTTAGACAAACTTTCTTCTATAGCGTGGAAATCAAAATTCAATCCCATACAAGCACGCAGCCTCCATTATCTATGCTCCAGTATTAGCGAAAAAAACGAAAAAAATCCAGCACAGCACAAAGCATTTATTCATTATATCGCGAAGTTTTCTTTTGAAGAATTGCTGCATCAGTGCCAAATGTCAAAAACAAAAGATTGTTTTTCCCAATGCCCTGATCCTCTAAGTAATAAGAAATGCGCTGCCAAGTTCCCGCATTATATATAAACAGCGCGTTGATTTCGGAATAACCCTTCAGCGGAACATCTTTTGCAAAGCCGTTGAAAGGTCGAACAGCATTAGGATAATTGGAATTAATTCCAAAACCAGAAATAGTAATTGTATCAAAATCAATTACTATCGTACCTGGCTCATACTTTATATCATTAGGGTTGTTAGTAACCCACGTCCCTTGAAGATAAAAGTCAAACCGCTGCACCGGCTCAAACTCCATATCGCACGAGAAAAAAAGAACGGCAAGCGACGCAAAAAGTAAAGGCGTAAAAGTATTTTTCATGTATATTCTGAATACTCCATCTTCATACTTCAAACATTGATTGATACAAAAAGATACACAGTGAAGTAACTTCAACCCAAGCGAGCGCCGACAAAATCCCGCGCGCCGTTGAGGAAGTCCTTCCAATCCAGCGCCTTTTTCGCCTGCCACTGCAAACGCGAAACCGCCAGCACACCGCTTCCAGTTTGTATCAAAACACCCAACTCTTTGTCTATTCCCAAAACGCTGCCCGCCGCCGCTTGCCCGCCGTCTTCCATAGCTACCACAGGGCAGGCTTGCAGGATAAACAGCGCATTCTTGTCAAGCTGGGTAAACGAAAGCGGCCACGGCGTGTAAGCGCGAACCTGGGCATCTATCTCGACGGCGCTCTTGCTCCAGTCGATACGCCCGTCATCTTTTTTGATCTGCGCGCAGTACGAAGCCGTCCCCGTTTGAGGCCAAGCCCGTGCGCGGGCGGCATCAAAATCCGCAAGCAGGGCGCACAGCAATCCCGCGGCACGTCGGCTCACATCCTCGCTCAGCGAAGCCGTCGTCTCGCGCCCATTAAGCTCAAAGCGCTCGTGTGCCAGTATATCCCCGCTGTCCATAGCCTCCGCCAACGTTTGAATGCAAATCCCGCTCTCTTTGTCCCGCGCCAAAATCGCCGCCGGAATGGGGGCAGCCCCGCGGTACTTCGGCAGCAAACTGGGGTGAATATTGATCCCCCCGCGCGGAAAGAGCGCCAAAAAACGAGGGCCGAACATGCGCCCATAGGCAAACGACACCAAAAGGTCAGGCGCGGCGGCGGCAATTTCCTCCCGTGCGCGGGCATCCAGTTTTTCAGGCTTAAACTGCACAAGCGGCGGCAAACCCCGTTCCCCGCGCACGGCGTCGAGCGCGGCAGCGGCGGCGGAAATATCAGACGGCTCGCTGTACCCGTGCTTTCGGGCGCGGTCGGGATTTGTCAGCACTC
>WQZT01000262.1 GCA_009780595.1 Treponema sp.
CTTAATGCCGCCCGCCAACGACTCGATTGCTTGCTCCTGATCGCCAGCGGGCTTAAACGGCGATACTACTTCAAATTGACGCATAGTGTAATTAATTGTAGGGGATTTTTTGGGAAATATCTATACGGTTTTATGGATAATTCTTCATCTTGATTTCAGTGGACAGTGAAAAATGCCAAGATGCAACTTTTCTATTGCTATACTTGCAAATATCTTTATAAAATGAAAAAACAGCAGAACGCACCTTCGTATGTAAGGTGAGAATATTGTATCATAGCCTGTTTACTAATTAGATACTAATCATTGACAAAATAATAGTGCTCGTCATAGTATGAAACCAAGGAGCGTTGCCTGTCTTGAAAACAAACGTGCCGCTGGTGTTGGTTTCTCTGGTGCTGTTTGCCGCACCGTTGTGTGCCGCACCGCTCTGTGCAATTTCCCCGCCGGATGATTCTCCTTACCACTGGAACTCTCCCGTTGCTGACTCCGCGTTGCTTGCCCAGCAGCTTTCCGCACAGATGAGCGATGAACAGGCGCTGGCGCAGACGTTTATGCTGGCGTGGTTTGGAGCGGAGCCTTCGCCCCTCATCATCGACTGGATTGTCAGGCGCAACATTGGCGGGGTGAAAATCTTTGGCTGGAATACCGACGACACGCTGCGGCTGGCGCAAACTGTCGGGGAGATGCAACGAAACGCGCTCGCCTGCGAATGGGGCATTCCGCTCTTGGTGTCGACCGATCAGGAAGGCGGGATGGTGCGGCACGTCAGGGGCGAGACGAGCCAAACGCCGGGCAATATGGCGATTGGCGCGTCAGGTAGATCAAGCGATGCGTACTATTCCGGGTATTTTATCGGCAGGGAACTTGCCCTGCTGGGAATTAATATGAACTTCGCGCCGACGGTTGATCTGCACACCAACCGCAATTCGACGGTGATTGGCGTGCGTTCTTTTGGCGATGATCCTGTCCGCGCTGCCGTTTTGGGCGCGGCGTTTGCGCGGGGGCAGCGCAAGTGGGGCGTTATTTCCACGGCAAAGCATTTTCCCGGACACGGGGACACGCCGCTTGATTCTCACGGTTCGCTGCCCAGAGTTAACGCGCCGTTTGAAACCCTGTGGGAGCGCGAACTTGTCCCGTACCGGATGCTCATTCTCGAGGGTGTTCCGGCGGTGATGAGCGGGCATTTGGCGTTTCCCAACACTCAGGCGGGTGGCACTCCGGCGTCGCTTTCGCCGTGGTTTTTGCAAGACATCTTGCGGGACAAGATGAACTTTCAGGGCATTATTATCACCGACGATCTGTTGATGCTCGGCGCACTTGAATACACCCGCAATATTCCCCAAACGATCAGGCAGGCGTTGTCCGCCGGGAACGATATGATTATGCTTTCGAACACGCCGCAACTCAACGATGAGATTTGGACGTACCTGATTACCTCGATGCACAGCGATCCCGTTTTCCGCGAACGGGTGAGGGATGCCAGCCGCCGCGTACTCCAGTTGAAGCTCGAACATTTGCGGGGAGCGCACGCGGTAACATTTGAGCCTGATCTGGAAACAATCGCGGCGGGGTTGCGGCTGCCGGAGGGCGATGATTTTTTTCTGAGCCTTGCCGCGCGGAGCGTTACGGTTGTGCCAGGCGCGTCAGGTGCAACGCCGTTTCCGTTAACGCCCGAAAACTCAGGCCGCGTGCTGCTCGCCGGTGCGGGACAGTTCGAGGATTTTTTTGAGACGGGGCGCACGGCGTTTCCCGGCGCGGCGGTGTTCGATATTAACAGCGGAACTAACCGCGGGGCTGCGGCGTTTGCAGCTGCTGTGCGGAACGCCGATACCGTGATCTTCTGCCTTTCCAACAGGGCAGGGATTGCCGCTCTGCAAAGCATCCGCACTGCTGCACAGGAAAGCGGCACAACGGTGATTGTCGTGTCGGTACTTAACCCCGTTTATCTGGAAGAGGCGACGTGGGTTGACGGAGCGGTGGCAATTTACAGTTACGCTCCGGTGTCGTTTATCGCGGGTTTTTCAGTTATACTTGGCAGGATAAGCGGGGAGGGGAGATTCCCTTTTTCAAGCAAGAATAAATTATGAGTTTAGTTTTAGAGAATAATACTTCACACTGGCGAAGGGTAACGGCAGGCGAAATTAATCGGGCGCAGGTTTATTTACAGGCGCGGGAAAAGTTTTGCGTTGCCGCCTGTTCCCGCTTTTTGAACCGTGGCGAATCGGCATCAGCCGGGCATGTGTGGCAGTTGCCTCAGGCGGATGGGGAAATTGCCGCGCTGCTTCTCCATTCGCGGCACAGCCTTTTTCCGGTGTTCGACAAAAAAAGTAACATCCCCGCGCCTCGTTTTTTAAGCCGCTTCCTTGGCAAGATTCACATCCACGCGGTGCAGGGGTTGCGGGAGGACGCGGAGCTTTTGGAAAACCTCATGCGAGCGCAAGGGTACTGCGCGGCGGAACATATTGATTATGACCTGATGAGTTTTGACAATGCGGGAGGTTCTTCGTTTACGCAGACGGTTCGTGGCGCAGTTCCGGCGGGGCTGCGGCTGTACGCACCCAGACCGGATGACGAAGAAAGTTTGTTCGCCCTTCACGCCGCTTACGAGCAGGAGGAAGTTCTTCCCGCGCAGTCGGTTTTTAACCCCGCCGCCGCCCGC
>WQZT01000263.1 GCA_009780595.1 Treponema sp.
CGATGAGCAAAAAATTGAACGTAATTTTGGGCGCATACGGACATCTCCCATCCGGTGCAGGAGAAGCAGATTTCGAGGCGCTGTACGAAGGCGAGATAAAACCGCTTTCGCAAGCGCTCAACAAATTTCCGGTAATCAACGTAGTTTTTCACTATTCAGGCGTCGTGCTGAATTGGATTGAGCGGCGCCATCCTGAGTTTTTTATGCTTGTCGAGGATCTTCTGTCCCGCAAACAGGCTGAATTTCTCGGCGGCGGTTTTTATAACCCCGTGATGCCTTTGCTGGTGCACTCCGATAAAGTCGGGCAGATAGAAATGCTTACAACATACTTACGGAAACACTTTAAACGGCGGCCTCGCGGCTGCTGGTTTCCCCAGGCCGTGTGGGATCAGAGTATTGTCGGTGCTCTGAACTCAAGCGAGATGCATTACGCATTACTTGACGATCAGCAGTTTGCCGCCGCCGGGGCTCAACCCAATGCGGCAGGGCTTTTTTCCCCCTGCGTTACCGAATATCAGGGGAAAACCGTTACGGTTTTCCCCATTGCAAGCGCCCTTGGAAGGGAACTGCGAGAAAAGCCGTCTGTGAACGCGCTACTTCGGCTTTTGGATAAACTTCCCGATGGGGAATCGCTGGTAATGCTCTGTCCCTTTGGGCGGTGGGCGGCAGCGCAAAACGACGCAGCACTTGATGGCGGCGGGAATGGGACTTCTTCGTGCGAACGTTTCCTCAGCGATCTTTCCTCCGCCGATCCCCGGATAGAGTTTACAACGCCCTCCAAACTTCTTAACCCCAAATCTTCTAAAAGTCTGAAAAACCTCAACACAATTTATTTTCCCGGCGTGTGGGCATCCGCAAAATCAGACGGCGAAATCCATCCCCGCCAGTTTATTGCCAAACATCCGGAAGCCAGCGGTATGTACGCCAAAATGGTTTATGTTCACTCGCTTATCAAAGACCATCTCCGCGGGGATAAAACCCGCAAGATTACTGCTATCGAAGAGCTTTGGAAGGCGCAAGATTCAGGTGTTTTCTATAGAGGTCGCGCATTTTCACCGGGGATTCTCCATGCTCCGGTGAGGAAAGCTGCGTACCGCGCGCTGATTGAGGCGGAAAAAATTACCCGCGAAAAAAGCGCGCATTCCCCGTCCCTTTCTGTTTGTGATTTTAACCTTCGCGGAGAAGAGGAATATATATTTCAGGATAACTCGCTCAATTGCTATATTAAACCATGCGGTGCAAGCATTTTTGAGATGGATTACCTGCCTGCTGCATGGAACTACCTCGATACATTGTCGGATACTTGGTCCGACAATGTGTCCAACACCGTGCCAAACGGCGGCGGTAAAAACCAACACGTTAAGCGGGCAGCCTTTGCCGACTGGCTTGTCCCGGCGACAGACGCGGCGGGAAGTGCTATCGAACATGCCAGCGCGAATGGAATCTCAGGCGGGCGCTTTTGCGGCAATGAGAATTACGATTGCGATGCGGACAAACCCCGCCGCCGCCTTTGTTTTAATCTGCCGCCCAAAGCGGGGATGCCTTGTGGCGAGATCGGTATTGAAAAAACGTGGCTGCTGAAGAAAAACATACTTTCCCTTGAATATGTTTTGCGAAACTCAAGCGAAAGAAACTCCACATTTGCTTTTTGCCCTCAAATCGATCTTGCCTTTCCCGGCGAAGGGGAAGGTTTTTTGAGAATACTGGCGCAGAGCGAAAGCGGCAAGGATACTGTTGAAACAGGCGGCGATACAAGTGGCGCTTGCATCGTCAGAAATATAAAGGCGCTTGAGTTTCAGGACATAAAAAACGAGGCGCTTATTATGCTGGAAGCAAGCCGCGCCTTTGACGTGCGGATTTCCCATGTCTATGCGGATGTATATGGCCGCCGTGAATATCAATCCACCTGCACCATGCCGTTCTTCTCCGTTTCGCTGGAAGGAAACAAACAGTGGAAGGTGTCGTTCTCGCTCAAAATTAACTCGTAAGATTTTCTGCCTGTCACTTCAAGGCTTACCGCTGTCCCGCCAGGAACTCCTCCGCCGCGCCCAGCGCCGCCATCGCCGCGCTTTCCGCAGGTCCTCCGGCAAGGCTTCGCGCGTTGACGCATTCCTCGACCGCGATGCTTTGGTACAGCATCTCGTCAAACAGCGGCGAAATACCTTTCAGCTCGTCAAGGGTAAGCTCTTCAAGGCGCTTGCCCTGGCGCATCGCGAACACTACAAGCCGCCCGGTAAGCTCGTGCGCCTCGCGGAAGCTCACACCCTTCTTCACAAGCCAGTCGGCGGCGTCGGTGGCGTTGGCGTACGCGCCCTCCGCCGCGCAGCGCATCGCGCGCGTGTCGAACGTGATGCTCGCGAACATTCCGGTAAACACCTCGAGGCAACTCTTCACGGTGTCAACCGCGTCAAAGACCGCTTCCTTGTCCTCCTGCATGTCCTTGTTGTAGGCAAGCGGCAGGCCTTTCATCATCGTCAAAAGCGCCACCAGCGATCCGTACACGCGCCCGGTTTTGCCGCGGACAAGCTCCGCCATGTCGGGGTTTTTTTTCTGCGGCATGATCGACGAGCCGGTGGAAAATTCATCGGAAATCTCGATAAAGGCGAAGGAGTCCGTCGACCAGAGGATCAGCTCCTCGCAAAAACGGCTCAG
>WQZT01000264.1 GCA_009780595.1 Treponema sp.
TAGTTGGCGGAGTTGGGCATGTTGATGGTTTTGGAAATCGCCCCGGAAATGAAGGGCTGGCACGCCGCCATCATTTGAACGTGCGCTACCCAGGGGATGGAGCGCGTTCCGCTTTTCCCGCTCGGCGTCGCCGTGTCGAACACCGCGTAATGTTCCTTCCTTAGAATGGGGGCGCCTTCAAGCCCCATCGTTCCGCACGCGTACAGTTCGGCGGCGCTGATATGCTCGGCGGTAAACCCGAGGTGTTTCAGCAGGCTGAACGACGGCGCAGAATAAACGGCTTCCGAGATTTTCAAATCTTTTTCGAGAAAATCTTTGCCGAGAATCCAGACGTTAAACACGCCCTCGAAATTGAGCGCGCTGGTTACAGCTTTCTCGGCGGCATCAAGCGCCTGGGGCGTAAAGCCTTTCGCGGCGAGCGTCTCGGGGTTGATGTCCGGCGCTCCGGCGAGCGTTTTCTGCCCGGTGGCGTACGCGATAATGGCGTTGATTTCGTCGGGTTTGTAGCCAAGCGCGGCAAGCGCCGGCGGTACGGACTGGTTGATAATTTTGAAGTAGCCGCCTCCGGCGAGTTTTTTGAACTTTACCAGCGCGAAATCCGGCTCCACTCCAGTCGTGTCGCAATCCATCAACAAGCCGATAGTTCCGGTGGGCGCGATGGCAGTAACCTGCGCGTTGCGGTACCCGTGCTTCTCGCCCAGTTCCAGCGCCCGATCCCACGCGTGCTGTGCCGCATCGAGAAGGTACGAGATCTTGCCAAGCGGCGCAGGATCGATGCCGACTGGGGCGGTGTGCAGCCCTTCGTACTCGGCGGCGGGCGCGTTGCGACTAGCGCGGCGGTGGTTTCGCACAACGCGCAGCATATTCGCGGAGTTCTCGTTGTAGCGGGTAAAGGGGCCGAGCGCTGCCGCCATTCGCGCCGACTGCGCGTACGCCTCGGCTGAAAGAAGGGCGGACAGGGCGGCTGCAACGGAGCGACCTTCGGAAGAATCGTAGGCAAGCCCCATCACCATCAAGAGACTGCCGAGGTTCGCGTAGCCCAAACCAAGCGTGCGGTACTCGTAGGAAAGCTCGGCAATGCGGGGCGAGGGAAACTGCGCCATCACAACGGAGATTTCCAGAATCGTTGTCCAAATGCGGATGGAATGCAGGTAGGCATCAACATTAAACGTTTTGGTTTTCTTGTCGTAGAACAGCGCAAGGTTGACAGATGCGAGGTTGCACGCGGTATCGTCAAGAAACATATACTCCGAGCAGGGGTTTGACGCGCGTATCTCCCCGCCAGCGGGGCAGGTGTGCCAATCGTTGATCGTGGTGTGGAACTGCAAGCCCGGATCGGCGCACGCCCACGCCGAGCGCGCGGCATCGTCCCAAATCTTCCGCGCCTTGACAGTCTTAACCGTTTTGACAGTCTTTTCATCCCCGCCGCTAATACGGCTGGTGAGGTTCCAGTCTCCGTCATCGAGAACTGCTTTCATAAAATCATCGGTGAACCTGATGCTATTGTTCGACGACTGTCCAGCCACGGTGTTGTACGCTTCATCGTCCCAGGCGGTCGAAAAAACCGCCGGGTTCAAATCACCGTCGCCCTGTTCGATGCGGCGCAACGCCTGGTAAATGTAAGCGGGCGGGATTTTGTCCGCCAGCGCCCCGCGCAGAGCCGCCTGAAGTTCGTGGTTTTTCTGAGCGTTGAACTTGTCGGTGTCCGGCCCGCGAAACGAGGCGAGCGCGTTCTTGATTTCCTGGAGATGTTTTTTGACAACAAGCGATCCGGTAACCATCGAGGCAACCTTGTGCTCCTCCCGAGTTTTCCACGAGATGTACGTTTCAATGTCCGGGTGATCCGCGTCCATCGTTACCATTTTCGCGGCGCGCCGCGTCGTTCCTCCGCTCTTGATCGCAGAAGCGGAACGGTCGCCAATTTTCAGGAACGACAGCAAGCCGGAGGACACGCCGCCGCCTGAGAGCTTTTCGTTCGTCGCCCTGATCCGCGAGAAGTTCGTTCCCGCTCCGGAGCCGTACTTGAACAGCCGCGCCTCCCGCGTGATGAGGTCCATAATGCCATCTTCGTTTACCAAATCGTCCTTAACCGAAAGGATAAAACAGGCGTGCGGCTGGGGGCGTTTGTAGGCGCTGTCGGACTTCTTGACCACGCCTTCTTTCGGATCGAAGTAGTAATGCCCCTGCGCCGGGCCGTCGATGCCATACACAGCGAACAATCCGGTGTTAAACCACTGCGGGCTGTTCGGCGCGGCGATCTGGTGCGCCAGCATATAGCACGTTTCATCGTAAAACGCTTTCGCGTCATCTTCGCTGTCAAAGTAGCCGTTGTTCCGCCCCCAATCCATCCATGTGAAAGCCAAACGGTGGAACACCTGGCGGGCGTCGTGTTCTGCGCCGTCAACGGGCAGTTCGATGCTTTCAGCGCCGGACTTTTTGCCGCTTTTTTCAGATGGCGCTTCGCCTCTCCATTTTTTCCATTCGTAGATTTTGTCTGCCGGAACTCCCGCCTTGCGGAAATATTTTTGTGCGATAATATCCGCCGCGATTTGGCTCCAGAACGATGGCACGATGACGCAACTGTCAGAAAAAATAGCCTTGCCGTCAGGGTTACGAATTTCGCTCTTCCGTTTTTCCCA
>WQZT01000265.1 GCA_009780595.1 Treponema sp.
CTCTTCCAGCGTCTTGAGAACGCCAATATGTGCCAAGCCTTTGGCGCCCCCGCCCGAAAGGACCAGCGCCCATTGGTGTTGTTTCATAGTTTTATGTTTATATTGTACTACAGCAGTATGTCTACTGCAAATACTCAAGGCCAAAAACCCCCAAAATGGCTTAACAGGGGGACATTTCTACTTTGGGTTGACAACACAAGCCCTTGTAAATTTTTTAAAATTGTTGTATAATATCATCTTTAACTCTTTGCTTAACAGACATTGCAAAACGACCGGAGGATATGAGGATGAATGCGAATAAACAGCATCTAGCGAAATTACTTGGCGGTATAATAGTATTAGCGATATTGGGGCTTGTCCTTGCATTTGCCGCTGTTACTATCATGCAAGATCAAAGAATACTGGCGGCAACCTTGGGAATCCTCATAATAATCCTGCTTTCGTGTGCGGTCGTTTTTGCCCTGCGTTTTGGTAGAAATGTTGGGAAAGAGAACTTCGATAAAGGCATGCGCCTTGTTGCGGAAGGTATGCCTTTGAACTTCGTCTTGCTTAATCAGACTGGTCTCCCCGTATATTGCAACGAGGAAGCGCTTAGGATGTTCAAATTAAACAGCAGGCAGGAGTTCTACGACAGACTGTTCACCGACCTTATACCGGAAGTCCAACCCGACGGTACACTCTCTTCGGAGAAAGCGGGCAGGCATATTCAAACAGCGTTTGCAACCGGAAGTGACAGTTTTGAATGGTGGCAGCAGACTCTGGATCGAAAGCCGTTCCCCATCGAAGTTGCCGTTGTCGCCAGCGAATTTCATGGACAGGGGCATCTTATGGTATACAGCAAGGATATGCGTAAAGAGTATGACTTCAAAAGCAAGCACAAGGAGCTGTCAGACCGGATTCAGGCTGTTATGGACGCTTCGCCCTTGCTCTGCGCAGTTTTTGATGACGAAGGAAATGTTCTGGATGTAAACCGCGAGGTGGAGAACATGTTCGGGATACCTGACAAGCAGATTTTTATTGACAATCTGCCTGATTTCTTGCCGGAGTTTCAGCCGGATGGCGCTCCCTCTTTTGCTAAAGGGGTCGAGACTCTTAAAAGAACTCTTGCGGAAGGAAGCTGTCGCTACGAGTTTGTGTATCAGTATAAGAACGGTCCGGCCATTCCCACCGAGGAGATTCAGCGGCGCATAACGATCGACGGACGCAACTTGATTATCTCTTACAGCCGCGACCTGCGCGAGTTCTACAAAAACAAAGAGAAGGATGAGCTTGTCCAGCAAAACATACATACGATGATGGAACAGTTGAACGGGAACGTAACCGAACAAGCAACTGCCGTTACCGAGTCTGCCGCCGCTATCGAAGAAATGGTAGCCAACATTCAATCGGTTACCACAACACTGTCCAAAAATGCCGACCATGTAAACGATTTGCAGTCGGCGTCAGCGGTGGGGCACACCAGCCTTAACGAAGTTGTTTCCGACATCCGGGAGATTGCTAATCAGTCCGAATCCCTCCTGGGAATTAACTCGGTAATGGAAAACATCGCCAGCCAGACAAACCTTCTTTCGATGAATGCGGCAATCGAGGCCGCCCACGCCGGAGAGGCAGGCAGGGGCTTTGCCGTTGTTGCCGGGGAGATTCGCAAACTTGCGGAATCTTCCAGCCAGCAGTCCAAGACCACCAGCGCGGCGCTAAAAAAGATTAAGGGAGCAATAGACAAAATTACCCGTTCGACAGAAAGCGTGCTGAACAAGTTCAACGCGATAGACGAAGGGATAAAAACGGTAACAGAACAGGAACGCGGCGTGTTGAATGCGATGGAAGAGCAGAAGCAGGGGAGCCAGCAGGTGCTACTGGCAATGGGGCAACTGAGTGACATTACACAGCGGGTAAAAAGCGATGCCCAGCAGATGGTTAAACGGCACGAAGAAAACTTAGTGTAGAACCTTGACGGTCAAGGGAGTATAAATCCGAGTGCTTGTGTAAACTATGCCCGCCAGTATAACATAATAATCTATGAGTGAAAAAGCGACCATCAGCATCGCGGGAATGAGCTGCGCCGCCTGCGCACAAGCGGTGGAAAAAGCCCTTAAAGCCATGGCAGGCGTGGAGAGCGCGGCGGTTAATTTCGCCTCGGAAAAGGCGGCGGTGGCCTACGATCCGCAAAAGGTTACGATGACCGGACTTTATGCGGCAATCGAACAGGCCGGATACACCGTTATCAAAACTGCAAAAAACCCCCAAGTCGACACAGACAAGCTGCGCAAAGAACGGGAAAGCAAGATACTGTGGTACAAGTTTATTGTGGCGGCGGTGTTTGGCTTTCCGCTGCTGTATATTTGCATGGCGCCCATGATTCCCCGCATTCCCCTCTTTGTCCCCGCGTTTATTCATCCGGATATTTCCCCTTTGAACTTTGCCATCGCGCAGATTATACTGACATTTCCCATCGTTATCGCGGGGTACAAGTTTTACACCGTTGGATTCGGGGCGTTTTTCAGAGGCAGGGCGAATATGGATTCGCTTATCGCCATCGGGACCTCGGCGGCAATTGTCTACAGCACATTCAGCGTTTGGCAAATC
>WQZT01000266.1 GCA_009780595.1 Treponema sp.
CGGAGCGGCGTTTCAGCGCGTCGTCTGTTCGCATGATGATCGCGCAGCTGCAACCGTCAGAAACGCCTGAGCAGTCCATAACGGTTAGGTACGGACCTGCCGCGAGCGGAGATTTTGCTATTTCTTCAAGGCTTAGTTCCTTGCGGAACATGGCTTTGGGATTCAGCGAGCCGTTGTAGTGGTTTTTGTGCGCGATTTTTACCAGAACTTCCCGGAGTTGCTCCTTGCTCAGCCCGTACTTTTTCGCGTAAGCCGGAGCCAGCACGGAAAACAGCGAGGGCGTGGCAATGTCCGGCTCGGTTTTATCGCCGTCAACCTGCCACACGTTAAGCCCCGAATACCCGCTGTCCTTCAGCTTCTCCAGCCCAACCGCCATTACGACATCGTAAGCGCCGGAGGCGACTGCGAAACAGGCGTTGCGGAACGCGTCGGTTCCGGTGCAGCAATAGTTTTCGATGCGGGTAACAGGCTTATTGTCCTTCAGCTTTAGGTATTGGGACAAACCTACGCCCGCCCATTCCGACATTGCCGTACCGAACCAGAACGCGTCGATCTCGTTAATGTCAAGGTTGGCGTCTTGCAGACATTCCTGCACCGCCTCCCACACTAAATCTTCTTTGCTGGCTTCAAACCGTACGCCAAACTTGCTGCAGCCCATGCCGACAACGGCAACCTTATCTTTGAATCCGTGCTTCATTGCTTTCCTCCTTATTAAGCATGAGCTGCGGCTGACGGGACACACTTCCACGTATACGTCGTAATTCCGTCAGCGCTGTACAGCTTTCTGTAAACAACTTCGACTGGCATATCGATCACAACATCTTCCAGTACGCAGTCGGTTAACTGGGTGAATATTCTTCCGCCGCCTTCAAAGTCAACAACGGCAACCACGTTCGGCGAATCTTCCGAAGATGCAACGTAGTCAAACGAGAACGTTGCAAGGCGGGCGTTTTTGCCTTTGAACAAGTACGGTTTCTGCTGGTCGAAGGAATGGCAGGATATGCAGACTTTAGCCGGAGGATACTGCGGCGTGCCGCACGCGCCGCACACACTACCGTAAAACGCGAGGTTTTTTTTGCGCTTGCGGTAAAAGTCTGGCAGGTTGGAACGGCTGAACGCCGAGCGGCGCGGCGGTTCAAAGTTAAGCAGTTTTTTCCACTTCAGGTATTTTGCGTAGCTCAAGTCGGAGCGCTTGCGGCTCTGGAAATACGACAAACCTTTGCCCGCCCCGATTTTGCACGAGCCTTCCATCGCTTTGAACAGAATGGCATCGCTGCCTTCGCCGTAGGAAAGGTAGAGAATCAAATCGCCGGGCTTTGACTGCTCCAGCGCGCACGCCAAAAGCATTGGAGCATACGCCGCTCCGCAGTAGCCAAAGTCCGATATAAGTTCCTTTTGAATCTGCTCCGGGCGAAAACCTGCGCGGGCAAGCAGCGCCGCACCCTGTTTGGCGTTGGGAGCGTCAATGACGACCTTCGCTATCTGCTCAGGCGTAATGCCCGTTTTGCCGAGAACCCCTTGCAGGCTTTCAAGCACAAACGGCGAATAGCCCTGCTCCTGCGCGTATTTCTCATCGAAAAAACGGGCAAACTTTTCGTCCTCGGTGCGCCACACGTCGTAAAAATCGTACGCCACGCTGTATGTGCCGAGCGCTTCGGCAATTACGTTTTCGCTGCCAAAACAGAACGCCGCCGCTCCGTCCCCAAACGCGGACTCAAAACTGCTGCCCGCAGCTCCAAGCCTCATATCCGCCGCACTGACAAGCGCGCTTTGCCCCTGCCGCGCCGCATCCAGCGCGCCCAACATCGCAACGGCTCCCGAACGGAGCGAGTTTCCGAAGTCCGCCGTTCGGAGAGCGCCTTCCATATCCATGACGGAGGCGATGTGCGCCGCGCTCTGCTTCTCTTTGTTCGGCGGCGTTGTTGTCGCAAAATAAAGAGCGTCAGGTTTTTTCTGGCTGCCCGCCATGCAGTTTTCGGCGGCGGACAGAGCCATCGTAAAGCTGTCCTCGTCGTAATTGGCGACCGCTTTCTCGCCTGACGCCGCTTTGGTTTGCAGCATTTCCGACAAATGCTTGCGGCTGAGCCTGTTAAACGGAACGTACATTCCGTACCGTGTTATACCGATCATCGTTCTTCCCCCTTAAACTGAATTTCCCGGTTTACAACCGA
This sequence comes from Treponema sp., assembly GCA_009780595.1. GTDB lineage: Bacteria > Spirochaetota > Spirochaetia > Treponematales > Breznakiellaceae > WRKT01. The sequence continues at coordinate 2,172 of WQZT01000266.1, forward strand.
TACCCTGAAATCTCACCGCCTTCGCCCGTTTCAGCGTACACGGTCTGTCCGATTTTTACTGGAACGCCCGGCTTCCAGCCTGAAATCATGCTCGTACTGCGGCTGCCGGATGCGTCCTGCACTACCGCGCACAGGTACGGAGCTTTGTCCGCGAACTCCTCGGCGGCGGCGTAAATTATCGTGTATGTGTAAATAGTTCCCGTGTTCACTTACTTCCCCCTGAAAATATTCACAACGCAGGTGGCAGCTGAGCCGCCCAAGTTGTGGGTCAAACCAACATCAGCCCGCTGTATCTGGCGCGCTCCCGCCTCGCCGCGAAGCTGCGTAACAACTTCAAACATTTGCGATATTCCCGTCGCCCCGATGGGATGCCCCTTCGCCTTCAGCCCGCCGCTTACGTTGA
>WQZT01000267.1 GCA_009780595.1 Treponema sp.
CCGCGGCGTTTTTCCGCACCGCGCTCGAACTCGACCCCGCCGACTCGCTGGCGGCGCACTTTCTGGAAAAGCTGTGATTGTACGTTGCAGTCTGCCACCCAATATGATATCCTTAAAATATGAGGACGACGATAGAGTTTAACAATGCTTGTTTTAAGCATGGTATTATCGAAGAAAGAATACGGTATGCTCTAAACAAGCCCCAATATGAAGGTCCTTTGGAAGATTACGAAAACAAATATATTGTCCTTGGATTTGATAATTCTGGTAATCTTCTTGAAATATTTTATAATCGTATAAACGATGAAACAATCAATGTATTTCACGCAATGAAGTGCCGGAGTATTTTTTATCCGTTGCTGGATGAATAGGAGAAACCATGGGAACAATGACCGAAGAAGAAGCGGATTATTGGGACGATTATTTAACAAAAAACCCGCCGAAGGTTGACCCTTCAAAAAAGGGCGGAATTTTTACCAAACAGCGGGAATTGCTTGATGTACTGGATCGAGTGTCCGCAGAGTATATTATTAGCTGTTCTCTGGCAAATAACAAAATGCCTTCCCAGATTATTGGAGAAATGGTGCGAGAACGGCTTTCTACTTCTGCATAGCTCTTTGCCGCGTCTGAGCGAGCGTGCACATACACGCGGCTTTGAAAGCTATTCGCCGCAGAACGCAACGCCCCACCAGCTATTCGCGCCTACCTGTGTTACTGTCCAGTTTTCGCCGTCAGTCGAGTGGGCTGTATAGCCGTCTAAGCCGACTGCGATCCATGTACCGCCACTGACAAGCCGCAAATAACACAAGCACTATTGGTAAAAAGCTAAATCTCCCCTAACGGCGCATCGCCTGAAGGGGGTTTATCCCAAAGCGAACAATAAAATACAGCCAGCCAAAGCCAAAACCCGCCAAATGAGTGATGTGGGCGACATTGCCCCCGGCTCCTGTAACCATAAAAAGTATCGACAATCCGGTAAAACCCAATACCATCACCGGAGCGCGTAGGGGAAGTATTCCCCAAATGTAAATAATCGAACGCGGAAAGAAAACTGCAAACGCCAGTTGCACTGCGTACATTGCCCCAGACGCGCCCATCAGAAAAACCCAATAGTTTCCGCTCAGCGTATAAACAAAGAACGAAAAAATCCCCGCCAGCGTTCCGGCGGTAAAATAGTACAGCAGGAACTCGCGGCTTCCCATCTGATGTTCCACCTGCCGCCCAAAAACAAAAAGGGCGAGCATATTAAACAAAATGTGGGTAATGCCCCGCGGCGAGTGAACAAACATATACGTTACAAACTGCCAAATCCAGCCCTGTTGTATTATAAGCGCGGGGTTCATCGAAAGGTACAGTGTAAGGTTTGGTCTGAGAAATTGTATTGCTAGGTGAACCAAAATGTTCAGCCCGATAATTACAAAGATCACGTTGTCGTATCTGTAGCGGAAAGGCCGTCTAATTATGTTCATGGTATAAGAATACTACTATTTAGCATAAATGACTATAGCAGGTTAAAACCCACGCACGTTAAACGTCAAACGACGCAAATATCTCGCGGTAATCTGCAATAGTTTCCGCCTGCACCAGCCGATTCCGCAGAGCGGCAGAGCCGGGCATACCGGGTGTGCCGGCAGGCCCCTTCATATACGCGCAGAACTGCTTCCGCATTTCCCGGCACGCCAGCGATTCGCCAATATCCGCCGCAAGCAGTTCCAGGTGCCGAAAGGCAGTGGCAAGGCGCTCGCCAAAGGGTACATTTTCCCACACGCCGGTTGTCAAAAAGGAGCGAGCGGCGGGAAAGATGAAGGGGTTGCCTTCCGCCCCCCGCGCGAACATAACCGCCGCACAGCCAGTTTCCACCAACATTCGCGCGGCATCTTCCGGCGTGTACAGATCCCCCGAACCGGCAACCGGAACGCCAATGCGCGAAACCAAATCTGCGATGCACAACCAGTCGCTCTTGCCGGAATAACCCTGCGCTCTTGTTCGGGGGTGCAGCGTTACCATCGCAGCTCCGGCCTCAACGGCAACACGCGCGCATTCGGCGTAGTTTAGCGAGTGCGAATCCCAGCCGGAGCGCATCTTTATCGTAACCGGAACACCGCCCAGTGCTTCGGCGGATGCGCGCACAACGCCCTCGACAATCCGCCCCATGCGCGCAGGTTCCTTCATCATCGCCGAACCTGCGCCAGTTTTTACCACTTTCGGAACGGGGCAGCCAGCGTTGATGTCGACCGCGTCAGGGCGCAGAGGAGCCAGCAGCAGTGCCGCCCTGTACATTGTGTGCGGATCGTGCCCGAACAACTGCACCGCGTAGCGTTTCTCGTTTGGAGCGCGGCGGATAATGCTAAACGTAGGCTGCCCTCCCCGCACGAGGGCTTCGGCGGAGGCAAGTTCGGTAAAAGAAAAATCCGCACCGTAGTCGGCGCAGATACTGCGAAATGTCCAGTCTGAATAGCCAGAGACCGGCGCCAAAAACAGGTTGCCAGGCAGTTCAAGGGAGGCGATTTTTACGGAACGATACAGCGATGCAGGCATTCAGGCGCTAGGCATTCAACCCAAAGAAG
>WQZT01000268.1 GCA_009780595.1 Treponema sp.
GAACGCGCTCTCAGGATTGTACAGTGAAGGAGCCAGCACAAAGACGCTGGCTTGCTGCGTGCGAACAAGAGCCGCTGGATTTACCAAAAGGGAAAATACGTTGTCCGTGAAGGCGGTGTTGTGACCGCCAAATCCGTTTGATGCCGCTGACGGTACAGCCAGCGGCACCATACGAACAGATTCAGCAAAACCCGGCAAAACTGTAAATCCCACAAGAACAAGCGCACAAACTGTTGTGCTGAATAGTCGCATACATTGTACCTGTTTTTAAATTAGACTTGTCAGGCAACGAATCGAGTTGTCGAACAAGTCCAATATCTAGCTGACTTCAGGCGCTGAAAAATGCACCGCGTATAAGGCTGGTTAAAACGTTATCCTCAAAGCGTTCATTCTCGGCAATGAGATTAAGGTACGCCGCAAGAAGGAGAGCTTCGGCAGGAGCGCTACCGTCAGTTGTTACCGTGCGGCCTTCATCACACAAACTGAGACCAACGTTGAGCGCACTCAGATCAAAATCGTCCCATTCGTTTACATCTTGTAGTGCGCTTCGTTCTATCTTGGAAAGAGACAGCACCAAAACCGCCTGTGCTATATCTGAGGCGCTTGCACTGTGTGCAAAACTGCCTTCAGGAAATCTCGGCGTTTCACCGCTCTTGAATAATTCCATCGGTCCCAAATCCCGCGCAACAAGTCTGGTAATATCCTGTGCAGCAGCAAGTCCTCCGTTATTCCTGAATTCATTCTGCACCCTGCCGAGTATGGCGCGCATCAATTCGCCGTTTTCACCAATATCGTCTGTAGCATCGGCAATAAAACTAAGCGTGTTGTGCAAAATCACCGCACCCATATTTGAAGCTTCAACAGACATCCTTATCCCAGCTTTTTGAAATTGAATCCTGTCCCCCGGACTGAGATTATCGTTGTCGAGTCTGTTAAGAATCGCCGCTGTTACCTGCCTGGCAAGTGGCGGATTCCCAACTGCGCGGGAAATCCACCTGTCCAAATTGGCAATGGTTACGTCGATGTTTTCGTTTTGATACTCACGCGCATTTCCAATTCCCGTAGTAAAAACGGAATCGCAAACGGTTAGCGTTACGGCGACAATAAAAATAGAAAGGAATGCTGATACGATTGTTACTTTTGCTGCCCTGGTGGGCGCACTGAACTTTTTCATAGTTTTCTCCCGTTGAATCATTTTGAAATTAAAGCATTGGAGTAGAACAGTTTTTAATCTGCTTTCGTTGACGTTTACTAAACTATACAGAGGGCGGGCGTTGCTTTTTTGTAATATCTTTCATAACTTCTCCTGTTACATCATTTTTCCATTGCAAAACATCCGTGCTTCACGGCTTACTAAACTATAAAACAAAACAAAATAAAAAGCAAACAAACAACAATTTTGAAAATCAAGTTTTACACTTTGCAATACTCTGCCTATGATTTTATGTGCAAACCATGTATACTCGTTTTTATTATGGGAAGAAAACTAAAAGTCGCTATACTATTTGGTGGGAAGTCTGCGGAACACGAGGTCTCGCTTCAGTCCGCAAAAAACGTTTCTGATTTTATCGATAAAAATAAATACGAGCCGGTGCTTATCGGGATTGACAAAAGCGGGCGCTGGTTTTCAGGCGGCGACAACGGGGACGCCGGCAACAACGCTTCAAGCTTTCTGCTTAACACAGACGACCCGCGCCGGATATGCCTGAACCCTTCCGGTAGCCCCGTCGCGCTACTCCCGCAGATTGACGGCGTTGACGCGGTTTTCCCCATCCTGCACGGACCGTTCGGAGAGGACGGCACGGTTCAGGGGCTGTTGAAACTTGCCGATCTTCCCTTTGTCGGTGCGGGCGTACTGGCATCTGCGGTGGGGATGGACAAAGACGTGATGAAACGCCTCCTGCGAGATGCGGGGCTGCCCATCGGAAAGTTCCGCGCCCTCAGCTATGAGGAGAAAGTTCCCGATTTTGATGAAGTGTCCGCGGCGCTGGGCTTGCCGCTTTTTGTCAAGCCCGCGAATATGGGTTCGTCAGTTGGCGTAAGCAAAGTTCGCACCAAGGATGAGTTTCTTGCCAGCCTTGCAACCGCCTTTGAATACGACACCAAAGTGATGATCGAGGAATTCATTCCCGGCAGAGAAATCGAGTGCTCGGTGCTTGGCTCGCCCGCCGATGCCGCTGCCTCCATTCCCGGTGAAATAAAACCCCGCCGCGAATTTTACTCCTACGAGGCGAAGTACATCGACGAACACGGCGCGGAGCTGATTATCCCCGCCGCACTCCCTGCCGAAACTGTCAAGCACGCGCAGGAATTGTCTCTTGCGGTTTTCAAAACTCTTTGCTGCGACGGGCTGGCGCGGGTGGACTTTTTCCTGAAAGATGACGGCAGCCTTTTTATCAACGAGCTGAACACGATGCCGGGCTTTACCCGAATCAGCATGTACCCAAAACTCTGGGAGGCATCGGGGATTTCCTACACCAAGCTCATCGACCGCTTGATAGAACTCGCCGTTCTGCGCTTCCAGCGGGAAAAGAAACTCAAGACGAGCGTGTGATTTTTTGAGAGC
>WQZT01000269.1 GCA_009780595.1 Treponema sp.
AATATCTTTAAGGCGCGGGTAATTCTGCGCTAAGAGTATGGTAACATGGGTAAGCAGACGGTGCAAGCCACTTGCATATTGAGTACGGAAATCAATTTAGTATTTTTAGCAAGCGGCTTTTGAACATTGATTTTCGTACGCCAAGGGCGTTGACTATCAGCTGCTTTTGTGCCAGTGTCTAGTTATGAACCATAAACTGCCAATTAAAGTAACAATAGCCCTGTTTCTCGCACTTTCAATAGCGTTTCCGCTTGTTTCGCAAACGGGCTCGGAAATTGTCTATGTTACTGGATCAGGACGCTTGTACCATCTTGATGGATGCTCGCGTCTGCGCAGTTCGAAAATTGCTGTAACACTGAGCGATGCCGTTATTTCAGGGTATGGCGCGTGCAGCGTGTGTAAGCCTCAGGCTGCGGACGCAGCTTCGTTTCAAAGGAAGGGCGTGGATTTGTACCGCCTTGACCTTGCCGCTTTGCACAGCGTAACAGAAGCCGATGTCAGGCAAATGCTGCGCGCGGAAGTTGTCGCCCATATTGATGGCGATACGGTGCGCGTCCGTATTGCAGAGCCGCCAGCCGCGTTAAGCGTCGTGGAAACGATCAGGATGATCGGCGTTGATACGCCTGAAACCGTACATCCAAGGCGCGCTGCAGAGCGTTTCGGCAAGGAAGCAAGCGACTTTACCAAGGAACGTTTGTACGGGAAGATCGTGTACCTTGCCTTTGATTGGGATCTGCGCGATCGGTACGGTCGGCTGCTGGCGTATATCTTTCTGCACGATCCGCATACGGGATCTGTCGTCTGCCACAATGCCGCCCTTATTGCAGAAGGCTTTGGACACGCGTACACACGCTTTCCCTTTCACTTCATGGAAGAATTCCGTGCACTGGAACAAGGCGCGCGAAATGCCCAGCGCGGGCTGTGGGGAGCGTAAATGCTGCGATACTGGTATGCTTCTTTCCTGCTGGTATGCTCCCTTGCCCTGAATGTTTCCTGCACATCGACATCTGCACCGCTACAAAGCCGAACTCAAACTCAAATTCCAAGGACGCTGGCAGAGCCTGGAACTAATGTACCGGAACAAGATAATCCCTTTGCCGCGTTTCGTTTTGTCCCCCAGGCTTTTCCGTCCCTCGATCTGCCCCGAACTGTTGGCGTTCTTACTGCCGACTCAAGCGATCCTTCGTTTGCGCTGGAGGCGAACGAGCGCGTTGCCCTTTCCGATTCCTTTCGCTTTGCCTACCTTGACGGTCTTTTGCGCTCGTATCCGCTTGAAGGAGTTTTGGGCGGCGATATGCTGCATCGCTGGCAAGGCGGCAATCCGTCCGCCTGGGTGCAAAACTGGCGCACTTCCGTTCTCGTTGAAAACTCCTGGGGAACGCCAGAGTTGCTACTTGCCGTGCAAGGCTTAAGCGAGGGAGAAGGGCAAACTCAGCGCCGTCCCTTTATTGTCCAGGGAAAACTGCTCGATCACTACGGGCAAAATCTTCCGTCCAGCGGCGCAAACGGGAACGCTGGCTACGGAGCTCCGCGCACCTACGAGTTTTTGTACGAGGGCAGCCTTGCCCAGCGTTTTGATCGCGGGCTCATGGTTGCGCGTTCCGCTGGCAGCACCTTTCTTCCCGGAGATCCCCCGTCGGTAACATTGCCACAGCCTTCCGGTATCGGCGAGTTTGCCCATGTTGATGATGCTTCTGCTATCCGCGCCGCATTTGTCATGGCACACACTATGACTGTCGATCGAACGATGTTGCCGCTTATCCCCGATGCTCCCGGACGCTACCTTGAGTTTCCGCAAGGCGTTTCTCTTTCAGGCGGCACACAGCCAGTAAAGGGCGTGTACCTGCAAAGCTTCAATGGTTACAGCACGATCCTTGCACTTCCCGATTCACCTAGTCTCCCGCCGTATCCGCGTTGCATTGGCGAGCCGTTCCTTGCGGTGCTACTAGCCGCCGCAAAGCATACTGTTTCCGGCGGGGAAAATCTTCCTCCGGTATATCCTCGTGCGAGAAATGATGAGTTCTTTGCCCTTTTGATGCAGGGCTTTACGCGCTACGGAATTCCTCTGACTGATGCAATGCACCTTCCCCATGAAGATCAAGCGGCGTGGAGGGAAGTGCAACGCTTCTCCGGAGGATGGCTTGAAGCTCCGCCTCTCCAATAACGAGCGTCCGCTCCTCATATATCCGGTAATTATCTCCGCATAAAATTAACATCGGTACATCATGCATCTCAATAATAGATTTGTTCGGAAAACTGAAGTTTTCGAACAAATCAAATAGGGCGTATTTTGCGATGATTATTTTTTATTTTAGGGCGTTTTGAAATTTGAAAGGTGTTCTACTATTATTAAACACGTCAAGGGATATTTAATATCTTTGACATACAAGATGTAAAAAACGAGGCACTATGAAGATTAAGTTCAAGTTAAGCATTTTGGTTATCGGCATCATGGTGATTGTAATCACTGGTCTTTCTGCGCTTTTGCTCTTTCGTGCATCGGGAATTACGATTGAGCTTAGTACCCGCGGCATACAATATTTAGCGGCGCGGCAAGCTGAATAT
>WQZT01000270.1 GCA_009780595.1 Treponema sp.
AAATCGAGCATGGAAACCGTTGTCATTGGTCAAACGCCTGAAGGAAAGCCGGTATCCATCGACAAACACGCGCACGGGGCTGACGGCGTTGTCGTAGTCGCCCGTATCAAACCCCACACAGCCTTTCGCGGCAAATATGAAAGCGGTCTGTTGAAGATGATGGCAATCGGCATGGGAAAGCAAAAAGGCGCTGAAGGCTGCCACGACGAAGGGTTCGGCAAAATGGCGCATAACGTTGAAAGCTACGCCGATGTGATTATTGCGAAAACGAAAGTCCTGTTTGGCGTTGCGATTGTGGAAAATGCCTTTGACAACACCTGCCATATCGAATCAATTTTGACAGCGAACTTTAAAAAGCGCGAGGCGGAGCTTTTAATCAAGGCAAAAGAATGGATGCCGAGGGTTTATATCCCGAAGTTCGATATTCTTATCGTTGACCAAATCGGCAAAAACTTTTCGGGAGACGGCGCAGATCCCAACATCACCGCTTCGTACTGCACGCCGTTTGCATCAGGCGGCCCCGAGTGGCAGCGCTACGTTATCCTTGACATCTCCGAGGAAACGCACGGCAACGCCATCGGCATCGGCATGGCGGACTTTTCCACCAAACGCGTGTTTGACAAGATGGACTTCGATATTACCTACCCCAACGGCTTTACTGCCACCGTTATTCTTGGGCTGAGAGTTCCTGTTATTCTCAGAAGCGACGAGCTCGCGATAAAGTCCGCGATTTTTGTCTGTACCGGTATCGATAAATTGAAGCCGAAAATTGTGCGGATTAAGAACACCTCCCACATCGAGGAAATCAGCGTTTCCGAAGCCCTCGTTGACGAGGTGAAAAAGCATCCCAAAATGAAGATGCTGGAAGAGCCGAAAGAACTGATGTTTGATAAAGACGGCAACCTCCCCGGTTTGGGCGGACATTAAACGCAGGATTAGGTGGCACGTCTTGTTTATGGCGGCTTTTAATTGCGCTCCCGTTTATAGTAGTATGTAAACTATGCGGTACAAATTTATTGTCAGCGCATCGTTGCTTTCCATTGTCATTTTCGCACTTTCTTGCACGAGCACACCGGATGATGATTCTGCTGGTGAGGCGGATCTGCCGTCAGTAACAGCAGAAGTGCCACAAGCGAATATTTTTGACCCCTCGAACGAATACTTTTATTTTGATGACGGGATGATGTTCATTCAGGCGGATTTACCCACTGTACACGTTCCACCTGATATTGGCGTTATTACTGCAGACGAGCGGGACGCGCTTGCTCTTGCAAGCGCAGTTCAGCGGCAAGAACTTTCCCGCTCGTTTCAGATTGCGTATATCGAAGGGCTGTTGCGTGGCCTTCCGTTGGCTGGAGTTCTGGGCGGCGACTTTGTTCACAGTTGGCCTTTCGACAATCCTTCCGCGTGGGCGCAGAACTGGCACAGCGCCGCCGAAGATACGCAGGACAATTCGTGGGGCATTCCATCGCTCATTCTAGCAGTGCAAAGCTCGAGCGCACAGGCGCAAACAGACTCAGGCGGAGTTTATATTGTACAGGGGAAGTTGCTTGACCAGTACGGTAAAAGCGGCGGGATAAACGGCGCGAACGGAATTTTCGGCTATGGCGCCCCGCTGGGCAATGAGTTTCTCCTTGACGGAAAGTTAGCACAGCGGTTTGAGTTTGGCGTTATCGCCGTGGACAGCGCGTTGCGGGGCGCATTTTCCCCCGAGCAACCGCCATCGTTCCGGCTTTCGCCGCCGGATGCCTCGCCGGGAAGTGCACCGCCCGGCGACGTGGGCATTTTTGCGAACGCGCCACCGCACCGCACAGCGGAGGATATCCAGGCGGTGTTTACAGCGGCGTGGCGAATGACCGCCGACAGGGGCATCCCGCCAATGACGGCGGACGCCCCCGGCGAATACCTTGCACTTCCCGCAGATACTTCGGCTTTCATCGGCACAGCGGCGGTGCGCGGTGTTTACATACAAACCTTCAATGGGCGAACTGCCCTGCTCGCCCTCCCCGATTCCCCAGCACTGCCGCCGACAGCCCGCTTTATCGCCGCCCCGTTCCTCCGGACATTGCTCTCGCTTTCCCCCGGCGATGATTTTTCCCGCTCACTTACAATCGCCTTTTCCCGCATTGGTGTCCCGCTCACAGACCCGCTGCCGCTGGTCTCCAAGCAGGATGATCTTCCACTGTGGCGGGAAGCCCAGCGGTTTTCGCGCGGCTGGCTTGTAAGACCGTAGATAGCAGCAAGCGGCAAATCCATTCTAAAAAAGCAAAGGGAAAAACGCTTGACACAAATTTTATAATATGGTATGGTATGTTCAATCTTCACTGTGAAATCATAGTAATGGATTGAGACGATTTCATCGTAAAACGCCGTCTTAGCTCAGCTGGTAGAGCACTTGACTTGTAATCATGAGGTCTCCGGTTCGATTCCGGAAGACGGCTCTGAGGCGGCTGTTTGTCAGGGAGGTAATGCTCCTGCGGGCATTGCCGTCATTTCGGGGAGCTTCCAGAGCGGTCAAATGGGGCAGACTGTAAATCTGTTGGCTCAGCCTTC
>WQZT01000271.1 GCA_009780595.1 Treponema sp.
CACCTGAAAACGGATCACGGCGCGTACTTGCAAACGCTGGCGGCTCTGCGAAATGCATCTCCCAAAATCAAGAAGGTTTTCATTCGTTCAGGGCTGCGTTTTGATTTTATCGAAATGGACAAACAGCGGGGCGGCGAATTTTTCAAGACGCTCTGCCGCGATCACGTTTCCGGGCAGTTGAAAGTCGCGCCCGAGCATATATCGCCGAAGGTTCTCGCCGCAATGGGTAAAGTTGGCGACTACGAGCATTTTCGCAGCCGTTTTTTTGAAATCAACAAAAATCTGGGGCTGAAGCAGTACCTGATTCCCTATTTTATTTCCGGTCATCCAGGTTGTTCTTTACACGAGGCGATTGAGCTTGCCCTGTACCTTAAACAAAGCGGCTTTGTGCCGGATCAAGTGCAGGATTTTTACCCTACGCCCGGCACGCTTTCCACGGTGATGTATCACACTGGTGTCGATCCCCGCAGTGGGGAAAGTGTTCACGTTCCCGGCGAGCGGGAAAAGCGCCTTCAGCGGGCGCTCCTGCAATTTAACCGCAAGGAAAACGCCGCCACGGTGCAGCAAGCGCTGCGGCAAGCGGGGCGGGAGGACTTGATCCCCCATCTGCGCCCCTTCCGGTAACATCACAATCACCGCGCCGTCGCCGCACTTTCGCGCGTGTTTAATAGCCGTCTGACATACTGCGGTTAATATCCCGCTGGTAAAGCTCTTGATACGCAAAGTTGCGGGTTTTCAGCTTTTCCTTTATCGGCTGGCCAAACGGAATGTGCCGCCAGAAAATCCCCCGCAAATCCTTATCCAGCTTTTGCGTACCTTCGCTTTCTTTCGTCATCCACAAAATATAGTCCTGAATAAAACTTTCTTTCAGGTCGCCTTTGAGCTTCATCTTTTGAAACCACTGGTAATAGTTTCCGGTAATGCCTTCTTCCATCCAGTAATACGAAGCTTTCTCTTTGGCAACCTGCCAGCGCAAATCAGCAACCGCAGTCAGCAGGGCAATTTGCAGACTTCGGGGATACATCGGCACGGCGATCCGCCCTCGGCTTGTCGCGCGGTTAAAGCGGTCAAACGGCTCCCAGCAAAAACCCGAATCCCCGTACGTCGGAATCAGCACCACATACGGGGCAATGCGATTCAGACGGTTTTTGTAGGAACGGCAAAACGCCTCCGGGTCGACACTTTCAATCCATGTCAACAACGAAATTATATTTTCCCGAAAACCAATATCGTTTGGCTGGCAGTGAAAATAATCTTTCGTGAGAATGGGAAAGTGATTTCCCTGCCGGCCTATCGTCATTTTCGCCATCTGCTTGACCGTCTCAAACTCCGTAGTAACCGCCTGCGTGTCAACTTCAACCGCTCCGCCGTCTTCTTCAACCTTGCTCAGCAACGTTTGCACATCTTCTTCGGCCTGTGTAAATTCCCTCACCAGTGTTGCAAGGGCATTGTCGGTACGCAGAAGATTTTTCATCGCTTCGTTCATTTCGGCAAAAGAGCGCCGTTGCCCATCGCTATAGGGGCTGCTGACATCAGGTAGCGCAGTAAGCGGAAAATGCTCGGTAACCGAGCGTACATAACCCACCAGCAACTTCTCCATTTGCAGGCGTTCTTCATTTTTCGCTTTCAAGAGCGTTCTGGTTCCATCCAGTTTCCCCTTGGCTTTTTCCAGCAGTTGCTGAAGTTTAATACTCACATTACTTTTGCCCACCTGCGCTTCATCTGTACTGGAATTTCTAATTATCCCGGTTCCAATTGCCTTCAGCCACTCATCCAGATAATAAACAGGTTGATTTAAGGTATTTTCGACAATTATTTTCCCCAAAAAAGTGATAGAGGTAGCATCGATAAAATCGGGATGGAGAATACCAAAGCGCAGAAGAAATTTCTTTGGATTAGGCAACTTTCCCGGCGCTTTCCGCCCCACACCACTGAGAAACTCCCAATAAGCAGGAATAAACTGTTGGCGAAAAACGCTCTTGTCTTTGGGGTCTTTGGCGTTGAGGAACTTTTGCAGTATTCCGTGAACACGCTGCGCAATGTCCCCTTCACCCGAAAGCGCCGCCTTGTAGTACGCCGGATCCTGAAAAGCTTTGTGCGGAGTTTCCTCAATCCGTTTGGTTATAACGGGGAAACTTTCCGCGCCAAGGTCTAATTGCTCAGGCTCGCCTGAGGCTTCCCCGCCATCTTCCCCGCTTCCCGTTTCCGATTCGCTGAAAATATGGGAAAAATCGTGATTATCCCCGCCAGCGTTGGGGGCTGTTTCTGTTCCCAGCAGTGCGGCAATTTCGGGGTCAATTTCCCCCTGAAAAACTGAATTAACCATTATATTGATCACCTCATTCGTATTGTATTTTTATTATACCACTAGAGTTTTCCATAGGTCAACGCCGAAAGCTTTCCGTGCAGGAGATATATAGTGTATACTAACCGAGGAGGCACTATCGTGTTGAATCAAAAACTGGAGCGTTTGCACGCCATCGACCGGGAACAGTTTCATCTGGAAAAAGCGCAGGCAGTTCTCCAGTGGGATCAGGAAACGTACCTGA
>WQZT01000272.1 GCA_009780595.1 Treponema sp.
GCGCTGCTCGACAACGTTATCCTGCACTTTGACTCCGAAGGGCGCTTTATTGACTACCTGGGGCGCGAAGGTATCGGCGGAACACCGTTCCCCAGAGTCGAAGGGTTGTTTGCCACACTGAACGACGAGATCGCGGTGGTTACCAGAGTTCCTGATGGCTGGAACATTTACTGGTATGACTCGGCAGGGAAGTTTATCTTTGTTGTCCAGCTTGACACCGATGCCATCCCAGTTCCGCCAGAGCGGGAGAATGTGTTTGCCTCAGTCGACATGATTTCTGCCGGCCCCAACGCCCGCAAGCTGTATACCAAAATCGAGTACTATCGTAACATTTACGATGATTCGACGAATGCCATTCTCGGGATCGAACCTGATAGTTCGGTGATCTGGATTATGAACGCCGAAACCGGAGTGTGGGAAACCTTCGTTGATGTACCGTTTTTTGAGGAAACAACCGTCGTGCAGAACCGGCGGATTATTTCCAGAAAGCCGTACTCTTTCGTCGGAGTAACGAAAAGCGAGCAGGTTTTCCTGATTTTTCCGATGGAGGGCGGCTATTCTCTGCGTATTATTTCGCTGTCAGGCGGAGGGCAACAGCGCAGGGCATTTATAGAAATTGACAACGGGGATATGCAGTTTAACGCCTTTGACCTTTCCCCCGACGGGATTTTAACCGGGCTTTTGGCGGATGACTGGCAGGTGAAGGTTGTCTGGTGGCGAACGGACAGATTTTCGGAAAGCTAAGCTTTCTGAAAAGTTAAGCTTTCTGAAAAGCTAATGATAGCAAGCGTGGGTGAGAAATCGTATGAGCGATAGCAGAGAAGAAAACGATAACGCGGCGGCACAGCCGCCAAAGGCCGAAGCTGTAAACGACACAAGTCTTAGGAACACGGAGTCAAACGACCCGGTATTTTATTATTCAAGGGAGCGCCGCCTGAGCCAGGCATCGGAGCGCGTGCAATCTCTGAACGAAGGAACGTTTACGCAGCGGAGTTTTTTGAAGGGCCTTTTTACCAACAATTCACACCGAATGTTTCTTTTTGTCATCATCTTTGCCCTTGCCGCATTTGCCCTTGCATCCCGCTTTATGGGGACAAGCAGCGGCAGCTCTCAGCGGCACGAGGAAATGATGCTGGCAGGAAATCTTCTGGCGATAACGATACTTCCCGTCGAGGGAATGCCGTTCCTTGTTATTGCCAAGAACGCGCCCGAACACGGCGAGTTTTTTGTGGGGGCGGTTGACATCGCCGTTTCTCCGGTGCGGCGAAGAACAGCGGACGGCAACGCTGAAGATGACGTTTTCACCCAGCGGATATTTTTTAACCTTGTTGAATCTGAAACGTTCCGTATTTCCTTGCCGTTTTTTGAGGAAAAGGACTTCTTTGTGATGTTAGGCTCAGGCGATGAACAGCGCACATTTAGGATCCAGTCTGTTGAAAACTGATGAGTAAAAATGTGGAAAAAAGTGAGGGAATCTAACAATATGAAAAGAATAATTCAGAAAGCCGTTGTCAGTGCGGTCTTGTTAATACTTTTCGCCGCGCCTGCATTTTCGCAGTCCGGCTTAACAGCCGCAGTTGTTGCACGTGTTATCGACGGCGACACGGTTGTGCTTGCCGATGGTGAGCGTGTGCGGTTTCTCGGTGTGGACACCCCCGAAGTTGGAATGCCCGGCGCAAGCGAGGCAACCCGGTTTGTCAGGGAGCACGTCGAAGGCCGCACGGTCTGGCTGGAATCAGACAGCGCCGACCGGGACAAATACGGAAGGCTGCTCCGCTATATCTGGCTGGAAATGCCGTCAGACCCGCAAGATGAAAACCAAATACGCCAGTACCAGTTAAACGCCCTGCTGCTTACAAACGGACTTGCCCGCGTGATGATCATCGGCAAGGTGAAAAACGCCGCACTGTTCAGGCAACTCTCGACATCCGTGTCGGCAACGTCAAGCGCGGCACCCTCACCAGCGGGAAACGCGGCATCCGCGCCGGAGAGCGCCGCATTCATCGGCAACCGCAATTCGCTAATTTTCCACATACCGCGTTGCACCGTTCTGCCAGCCACGCAAAACCGCGTTTACTTCGATACCCGCGAGGATGCCACCGCCGCAAATTTTCGCCCCTGCAACCGCTGCAACCCCTAGGCGCACTACGAGTCTTGTTGCTGAGCCGCTTTGTCTAAAATGCCGTCAATAATCTGGCGTACATCGTTGGCATGCGCCGACGTAAGGTGCTCATCGGCAAGGAGGGCTTCAAGGGCTTTCGTGTCGGAAAAACCATCGGCAACCGCCGCCCTCAGTTCGATCAACCCTTCGGCGCTTTCGGGGTCTCCAATCAAAAGAACGCGGGCTTTTTCAAACCTGAGTGTGGAGCGGCTTAACGATGCAGTGTCGGCAGTAAGGTGTTCCAGCGCCGCGTCAATCTGTTCCAGCGCCCGCGAATAAAACCCGCCAGATGAAAGCGCCTGCGCGTAATCCAAAAGCCCCTGAGGGCTGGGCGTTGCAGGGGCAACAACGGCAAAAAGCCATCTGGCAAA
>WQZT01000273.1 GCA_009780595.1 Treponema sp.
CTGTCCCTCATACTTTTTTCGACAGCCCGTCCGCCCGATCCTGCCGCCCGCGCGCCCTTCGGAACGCCAGTTGCCCGAAAAATATGCATACAGCGCGAATAAAAGTGCATACAGCGGCTTGAATAATCGAGGGATATTGCCCAAAAGGGCCTGTTCGGGGCCTAATCAAAAACGAAACCCCTTGATACACAAGGAGTTTCGCAATCAACCGAAATCTTGAAAGCGCAGGAGCAGTGTACGGTGGCCTGGCACGGTGGTGAACGGACATGCGGTAAGATGCACATAGCCCCCGTGATCCGTACCCCGAAAAGTAGACACTTCGAAGGAACAAGGGAACCCGAGAAGTGGACACTAACAAAAACCGAAACCCTGAAAGTAGACAAAACCAAAATCAAATGGTATAATTGAGGTCGATGGAGGGGTTCGGGAAAAGGGGGAATGAATATTATGCATAAAAGCGGGTATAAACACTCGGAGTTCACGCCGGAAGAGCAGGAACAGCTAAGACAGTCGCCACACGTCAAGCGGGTAACGGCCAAGCGGGTGTGGTACACGGTGGAGTTCAAGGAAATGTTCTGGGAACAGTACAACGCGTCTAAGATGCAGCCGGAGCTGATCTTCATGGATGCGGGCATTGATCCGAAAGTGTTGGGCATGAACCGGGTTTGGGGCTTGGTGACAATGCTGCGGCGGGCGAAGGAGCGCGGGGAAGACTTTCAGGATGTTGAGTTGCCGCAGGACAAGAAAAAGCCGCCGCCGGAACCGAAACCGGAGATACCAAAACCGCCAACGCCAAGAGTACCAAGGGGTTTCATCGCAGACGGGGACATCAGAAAGCTGTTTCATCAAGTTGCCTACATGACGCAGGAGTTGGAGTTCATAAAAAAAATTATCTCTGCGGAAACAGATGGGCGATCGAAAAAATGATTGTGAAGGGGGAGCCAGGTGTCAAATTCGCGATCATTCAGGAGATGACCAGCCGGGACAACAATCTGCTAAACATCAGCTGGCTGTGCAAAATCGCAGGTGTATCGAGGGCCGGATATTACAAATGGCTCAACGCGCAGGACAAGCGGCAGGCGCGCGAAAAACAGGACGAAGAGGATTTTGCGCTGATTTTAGTAGCGTTCCAATATCGCGGTTATGCCAAAGGGGCACGCGGCATCCATATGCGGCTGCTGCACATCGGCGTAGTGATGAACGTCAAGAAAATCCGGCGGTTGATGAAGAAGTACAACCTTTTGTGCCCAATCCAAAAGGCAAATCCGTATCGCCAGTTGCACAAGCAGATGCAGGAAGCAAAGATCGCACCCAATATACTCAATCGGGAGTTCCGGCTGCACGGCGCAAGAAGCGTGCTGTTGACAGACATCACGTATATTCCGCGCCGGGAGAGAGGGAAAAGCTCCACGCTCAAGTTCAGCTATCTGTGCGTCATCATGGACGCGTTCACAAAAGAGATACTGGCTTGGTCGATGAGTAGTACACCGGATTCGGAACTGGTGAAAGAAGCGTTGCTGCAACTGATGGAGAAATACGGCGGCGAGCTGAAAACAAAGGCGCTGCTGCATTCGGATCAGGGTTGCCAGTACACGAGTTACCTCATAGCGGATGTCATAAGCAACACGGATTTGCAACGGTCGATGTCGCGAAAAGCGTGCTGTTGGGATAACGCGCCGCAGGAAAGCCTGTTCGGGCATATGAAGGACGAAGTGCATTTTGCGCCAAGCGATCATCACTACCGTATCGTGCGGAAAGTCACGGACTGGATCGACTATTACAACAATGACCGCTACCAATGGGGCTTGGCAAAACTGTCACCTAGGGAGTTCTGCCAGTATGTGATCACAGGCAAGTATCCGTTACCGATTGGGGCTCCGCCCCAAACCCCGGAGTTTATCGCTTTGGTTTCCGGGGAAGGCGCTGGCGAGGAAAAAGACGACACAAACTAAGTGTCGCCTTCCCCGCAAATCTCAAGGGCCGCTCAGGTTGCACTCCTGCAGAGCCTTATCCTGCGCTTGAGCAAAGCGAAATCATTATAGCACACTTTATCAGGTTTGATTCACTTGATTTCACATGTTGTCTACTATGCGGGGTACACTTCAGGTTGGACCACAACACCATCCAAATTAATTCGCTTATTATCATTGCAATTATCCTATTGACAGCAGAGTTTAGTAATCCATATTCGCCGCTGAGAACCATTGGCGATACGGTTGATACGTTTTCATATGTTTCTACTTTTTAATCTCTGTGAACGAACAAGGCGTGGGCATAAAATACAAGCATCCCGGAAATTTTAGTTTCCGGGATGCTTGATGTTAAGCGTTGGGTTGAGATATAGAAATGAAAATCAGCAGCCTTACTCCAATGGCTGACAACCCGGACAAAAATAAATGTTTCCACCCAGATAAGCCGCCCGGATTAACCCGCTACCGCAAACCCGGCAGGGATATTTTAAAGTGTTATTCGACAATATGGTTCGATACCCGCCTTTGCGGTTAAACAGATCATTTTCCGTATC
>WQZT01000274.1 GCA_009780595.1 Treponema sp.
TAGAAAAAACCTGGGCTAACATGAAGCGCAGGCTTCGCGACACCTTGCCATCTTTTCATTCTGTCAGTGCCGCTGTGTATGATTACTTTTCGGTTGCTAGTTCTTGAGTTAAATGACTATAATGCAGGATTCTACCGAAAGCAAGCCTTGCGTAAACTGGCAAGAGGAAAGGTGCGCCTGCTGTTTCTACCGCCGTAATCGCCTGATTATAATTCTATAGAGAAATCCTGGGCAAACATGAAACGCTTCCTTCGTGATAACTTACAGAAGTTTACATCTATTGATACCGCTATCTATAGTTATTTTCAAGCTTCAGATAATTAAATTGATTAAGTATAACGTGCTTTTGCCCGCGCCGTTCTCGCCGATGAGCGCATGTATTTCGCCCTCGTTAACGCCAAAGTCGATTTCGTAATTGGCAAGAACTCCGCCAGGGTAAACTTTTGTCAGGCGGTCTACGCGCAAAATCTCCGTATTGGACATTTCAGCCGCCGTTACACCGATGAAAGAAAAAGTTCACGCAGCCAGCGCCAAAAATTTTCGCTGTCAATTTCCAGCGCGGCGCTTATGTTGGGATCTTTCTCTTTCACGTTGTTGAGGTCGGCGACAGTCATTCCCCGCGTGATTGTCCCTTCGCATTCCACCTCCATATAAAACTTTTTGAACGTCAAAATATCAGGATTGATGACGGCGGCAAGCGCAATAACATCGTGCAGGAACGGAGCTTCGCCGCCTGACTCAACGTTACGCCGCACCATAAAATCAAAAATCTTCGCAGCGGCAGATGCGTATTTGCTGCCAGAGTTTTTAATTGCTGAAAAGACATCGGGCGGCAGCGAGGTTTTTGTCGTTACATCAAGACCTACCATATACAGTGGAATTCCCGATTCAAAAACAATCTTTGCCGCTTCTGGATCGAAGTAAATGTTAAACTCGCTGGTCATGGTTACGTTCCCGCCGAAAACGCCGCCGCCCATAATGGTAAGGCGCTTGATTTTTTCAGATATCTCGGGATAGCAGGTGATTGCCATTGCAAGGTTGGTGAGCGGACCGACAGCCAGTACCTGAAGTTCGCCGTTTGCCTTTATAGCTTCCTCGTATAGTGTTGTTACGGCGTCTTTTTCGTAAAAGCCGCGCTTTGATTCAGGCAGTACAACATCGCCTAAGCCAGAGTTCCCGTGGCACGTGGCATGAAAGGCATCCTTAGCCAGCGGTTTTGATGCGCCAACAGCAACTTTTATGTCATAGCCCAAATAATCCACGAGGTTCAAGGTGTTCTTGCTCGTTTTTTCAAGGGAAACATTTCCCGCCACTGTGGTAAATGCCTTTATGTCAAGCGTATCCTGGCTCAACAAGGCAGCCATAACTGCGATTGCATCGTCCGTGCCAGTGTCAACGTCAATAACAATAGGGATTTTTTTCATTAAATTTCCTTAAGCTTTGGCTGAATTCAATAGTCTCACGCTCTTTATCGATTGTCAACTATTGGACTTGTTCGACAACTCGGTTAGTTGTCTCACAAGTTCTGCAAAATACTGCATATTTTGCTAGTTCATAAGGAAGTTGTTCGGAGAACTGAAGTTTCCGAACAACTCTATTATCAACAAAATTTGAAAAGTTATCGTAGTTTAATTGCAAAAAATGTAACTTTCGTGCTATGTTTTACACAATGAAAATTCTAGTCTACGGTTCATTAAACATCGATTTAATTTTCGCGGTGGATCACATTGTTATGCCGGGCGAAACAATGAGCAGCGGCGCGTTTTCCAAAGGCGCAGGCGGCAAGGGAGCGAACCAGGCGGCGGCGGCGGCGTTGGCGGGGTTGCCGGTGTTTATGGCGGGCAAGATCGGGCAGGACGGCGAGTTTCTGCTGCGCTTGCTTGAGTCCTACGGCGTTGATACTGGCAAAGTTGTCCGTTACGATGGGGCGACTGGACAGGCGCTTATTCAGGTTGATAAAAACGGGCAGAATGCGATTGTGCTGGCAAGCGGCGGGAACGGCGCGGTAACAAGCGAAGAAATACGCGCAACGATGGCGGATTTCGGCTCGGAGGATATTCTTGTCGTCCAGAACGAAATTGCAGGAGTTTCAGAAATTATCCGCACGGCGAACGAGCGCGGAATGCAGGTGTGCTTCAATCCTTCACCGTACAACGAAAAAATCGAGGCGCTTCCTCTTGAGATGGTGAACTTGTTTTTTGTCAACGAGATTGAAGGCGCAGCTCTTGCCCGCTTGTCCTCCGATGTTGCGCCAGATGCAATCCTCAACCAACTGGTTAAGCGTTTCCCCAGTGCAGAGATTATCCTCACCGCTGGAG
Source organism: Treponema sp. (assembly GCA_009780595.1). Lineage (GTDB taxonomy): Bacteria > Spirochaetota > Spirochaetia > Treponematales > Breznakiellaceae > WRKT01. The sequence goes on from WQZT01000274.1 coordinate 2,319, forward strand.
GAGACGGCGCGTATTACGCTTTCGGCAGTGCGCGCGTAAAAGGTGAAATTGTCTCGATGCCGGTTGTCGACACCACTGGCGCGGGAGATACATTCACAGGGTACTACATCGCCGCGCGCCAGCGGAAGTTTTCTGTGCAGGATGCGCTGAATGCCGCGTGCAAAGCTGCGTCGATTGCCGTTTCCCGCGCTGGA
>WQZT01000275.1 GCA_009780595.1 Treponema sp.
CACCAAGGTTGCGGGAACGGATAATTTCCAGCGCTTCCAGTATGGACGCTGGCGTACCCCGCTCGGTGTGGAAACGTATCTGTTCGACAATGCTGCCCGTGCCCGGAGCGGGGGCTACAGGCGCTGGCGCCGGGAGCGCGGGGGGCAACGCCGGCATACCGCCCGATGCAGGAGGCGGGGGCAGACGAATCTGCATAGCCAGGAAGACCTGGCTGGGCGCGGGGGTCGAGCCACAGGAAGTCCACGCCAAAAGCAGGCAGAAAAGAGCTGAGGAAAAACGTAACAGGCGGGAAAAACGCAGTGTCCGCAATCCCGCATCAACAGGTTTTTGGGTATCACTCACTTCGCCTGCTCCCAAGAGAAATTAATACTAATGTAAGCCCTCCAAAGAGAAAAAGCAAGGGCCACCACGTATACATAAAATGCCGGAAAGAAAAGGGAACTATTTGCAGGGAAAAAATCAAAAGAACACAGCCGAGCGCGACAAAGGCGCAGGACGGCACAATGTACGTTTTACGCGGCGCCCCGTAACGCCGCCAACCCATCGGGAGCAGGGCAAGCCCGGAAAACACCGACAGCAGCGGCCATGCGCGGGGAATGGGCAGGTCGATAATTCCAAGCGCCGAAAGAAACAGGAACAGCCCCGTCATCATAAAAAGCGAGGTGAAAAAAAGATACGCCGGACGCTTGTTGAGCTTTACGGCAAAGAAGGCGCACACCGCCCCGCCAACTACCAGCAAAAACGCAAAGAACACCGAAATCCCCGAAGCGCCTTCCAGCACCCCAAGCAGAAAACTTATCCCCAGGGTCATTACAAAAAGCCCTGCGAAAAATACAAGTCTGGCGGTAAATTTGCGAAATAGTTTTGTCATCATATTACACTTATCATATACGAAGGCGCGCCGCTTGCCAATACTCGTTTAATGTGATACGGTAAACTTACGGAGAATACGGACGATATGATATATATGGATAAAAAAATTATCAAAGTTTCCGCTGCCTGCCTGGCTATCGTTGTAGCGATGGTTGGTTTTTCGCAATGTCAGAGCGGAAATATTCTGCCCGTCTTAAACGGAAACGGGGTGCGTATCAATCCTTACTTTATCCACGGGACTGCCGCAGAGCAACAGACGCTGACGGAGCTGTTTACCCTTCTGGCGGCGCATAGCGATAGCCGCGAGCAGTTGGCGATAGTCAGGGAAATTGCCGGTATCTACCTGTCGCAACGCGAGTTCGGCAGGCTTATCAATTTTTTGAATGGCCGCCTCCACAGCTACCCGGATGACCTCTACAATGCCTACTACCTTTTTATGATTGCCTTTGCCCACCAGCAGATGGGGGCGCTTCCGGTTGCCGCGCTGTACTTTAATCTGATTGTGCGAAACTACCCCGATTTGGAGATTCAGGGGCGCTCGATTCATCTAGTGGCGCTGACCCATCTTATTAATCTTGTCGAAGACCCGCGTCAGCGGGTGTGGTACTACGAGGAATTGATTTCCCGCTTTCAGGAACAGATAGACCTAGGGCCGACGTATTTCATGCTGGGGCAGGCGTACGCGGCGCTCGGCGAATGGGACAGCGCGATCAGGGCGTATACGCGCTTTCTTTCGCACTCGCGCCCCGGTGTGGGCGTTCTTGGGGTTCACGATGCTTACAGTTACGCACGGCTCCTGGTGGATTTCCACAACTCCTCCCGTGACTGGACATTTGCGAGCGTTGATGCTCTGGCCAGGGCGGTCAAGTCTGCCCTCGATGCGGGGGCGCCGGCACGGCTTATGCGCTACCACGCCCGGGCGAACTTTTTTACCCGCACCTGGGAAAACGAAGATTCCGCTGTCGGGGCAGGGGCTGGACACGCAACGTTCAGCGTTTCGGATTTTATGCGCCGAAGCCGCATCCACTACGCCAACAACCTGGTGATAAGTCCCAACGGCAACGAAGCTTTCCTGCGGACTTGGGGCTGGCATCCCTTCCTGCCTGTTTGGTACTTTTATTTTAGACGGGTACACTTCCCCCCCGATCCGGCGATACATGGCCGCTGGGAATGGGCGGGTATTTTTTACGGGGAGAGGCTTTGATACAAGCTCCGGCAAAGTATTTAAGAAGATTTAGATTGAATGATTTCGGATTGCGCCGCTTCTTCCTGTTAGCCGCGCTTACCACGCTTGGCTGTTTCGGATGGGCATCGCCGTTAGGGGCAAGTGAACCGCCGCCTGTTACGCGCCCCCAGCGCAGTGTGCCTTCCGCCGAAACGCTTAACCGCCTTGCTGTCAACGCGCCGTTTCTGCCGGAAAACAGCTTGCTACTACTGCCCGGCGCACTGGACAACCCTTTAACCCAGCAATATATTCGCCACAATGCCACCCCCGGCGGGCGCGCCTCGCTTGCGGCGATAATGCGGCGGGCGGGGCCGTACCTTGCCTTTATACGCGGCAAAATTGCCTACATGGATTTGCCGCCGGAACTGGTGTTTCTTCCGGTGATAGAATCGGCGTATCAGGTTACGG
>WQZT01000276.1 GCA_009780595.1 Treponema sp.
CCAGTGTACCAACCGCGTTTAACATAGCTCCTAGCGTCCTCATCAAATTGCCAACAATAAAATCTAATACCGTAACGCCCGCAAGCTTTACGGCATTGAAGGCGACCGTCAAAGCCATCCTGATTGCAGAACCGGCAGTTTGGAATGCGAACACTAAGCCAGCGATGCCCTGTTGCAAATAGGTCTGCACCACGTCCCAATTTTTTTTCAGTAGAATAAGCGCGGTTATTAAAAGTGCAACAGCTACAGCTATCAGGCCGAAGGGGTTTGCTTTCATAGCCAGCGTCAACCCTTTAACGCCAGTGGTAACGGCGGTTATAATCTTGGGCAGCTTTGCAATAACCATAAATGCGGTTACCCCCGCCGTAACACCAGCAAGCGCTATCGAGACATTGCGCATAACAAGAGCTAGGTTGTCGATGTTGGCGATAAAATCGGCAATGCGGTTGATTACCTGCGTAACCTTCGGAATTAACCCGGCGGCAATTTCGTTTCTTGCCCCGCCCATAGCCTGACGGAGCCTGTCTTGCGCCGTAGCAAACTCCTCCGCCTGCGCCGCCGTTTCGTTGCTGATAATGCCAAAACGCCGCGCCTCTTGTCGAAGCTCCGCTATCCCGTCCGCGCCCTCTTTCGCCAACAGAATCATCTCTTGCCCCGCCCTGCCAAAAGCTGAGTATGCAAGTTGCGCCCGCTCGAACTCGTTGGGGGCTTCCCGTATTGCGCCTAACAGCAGGTTAAAAGCCTCTTCATTCGAGCCTACATTTTTCAACTGGTTTAACAGGGCATCGTTGTTTCCCTGTAAATGCTTAGTAAGCGCTCCTGTGCCGCTCCTAACGTCTGCCACGTTCCGGTTAAGCCGCTGGAGTGAACTTGTCAGCCCCTTTGCAGAGCCGCCCGATTGCCGCGCCGCGTATTCAAGCTCCTGCAAAGTTTCGGCACACATTCCTATCTGCCGCGCGGCTTTTGCAAACCTGTCCCCTGCGGCGGCGGTCTGCACAACGGCGGCGGCAACTGCAGCTTTTACAGCGGCAAGCGCGGCGGCGGATGCTTTTGCGGCTGTTGCCATCATTTTCATTCCGCGCTCGGTTTGTTCTTGCGCGGTAGAAAGCCGCTCATACTCTCGCTGAAGTCTGCGTATCTGCTCGCTCTGTGGGTCTATGCCGGAAGCGATTAGGCGTTCCATTTCTTCTTTGAGCGCCTGCTGTTCGCGCCTTAAAAGAATGGACTGCCGCTCTTGATCAGAGCTTGCGGTCAATAGCTCAACGCTTTCTTTTGCCGCTTTTTCAGCCGCCTCAGCTTTTTCTTTTAACGCTTCAGCTTCGACCCTTGCCGCTTCTGCGGCGGCTTCGGTTGCCGCTGTTGCCGCTTCCTGTTTTTCCTGTAAAGAGATATACTGCTCTTGTAGCCTCTGGATAGATTCGTCTTGCGGGTCAAGTCCCGATTTTATCAGGCGCTCGATTTCCCGCTGGTATGCCGATATTTGGGTACCTAAGCTCTCCGTTTCCCTGCCGGTTGCCTGCATTGCAATGGCGGCCATTTCTTGCCGCTCCATGAACTTGTCAATCTGTTCGGTCTTAAACTTTTCGGTAAACTTTGCTATTTTCGCCTGTGCGCTTTCGGACTGCTCGCCTAAAGCTTTGAACTGGCGGGATGCTTCGTCAAAATCTGCCTTGATGCGAAGTGATAAGTTCCCTATGACGTTACCCTCCCGTGCCTTTGCACCGCTTCGATAGCGTTGTCAAAGCACAAGATGAGCTGGGGAACCCACGGCGGCCAGCTAGTCCACCCGGCGGAAAACGGAGGGCCACTGTGTTTTGTGTTGAGGTAAAATCTGTAGTAAAATAGCAGTTCATTCGTTACATACTCCCCAATCTTTGAACTTAGCAAAGGCTCATCCAGCCCCGGCACAACAATCGGCAAGGGGTCGTTTCCGCCTTCGCTCTCCGTTTTCCCCATCAATACTAGGCGCAGACCTATTGACAGGGCTTCTATTCCCCCATCGTAAACTCGTCCTTCTCTTGCGCGTAACGGTAACAGTCGTTGGCTATGAGTGTTCGCATTTCGATATTCAGCGAAAGAAAATCATCGACCGTTTTTATCTGCTTGCCATCGCTCTCGAAGTTTTCAAAATGAGAAAAACATTCCCGGGCAAAGTATTCAAAGTCAACTTTCGTGATGTTTTTGGAAAAGTGATCCATAAAAACGGAAACCATCTTATCCATCTCTTTGTTGTCTTTGCTTGCCAGTTTTCCAAAATCCACGCTGTCGAAAACCGAGCCTTTTACGCGGGGCATAAAGTCTTCGTCAGGAAGCGGGAGGCGAGCGAACACTACCGCCGCTGGTTGCGGGTCTTTGCGGTTTTCCAAGAAATCAAAAACGTAGCGTTTTTCTTTTTCGCGTAAGGTCTTAAATCGTGCCATGTTATGCTCCTAAAAAATGCCCCTACTCGCCAAGAGGTTAAGACTTTCGGGGCTGATTGTTATTCAGTTCTGGGCCGCTGGTA
>WQZT01000277.1 GCA_009780595.1 Treponema sp.
ACCAGCCGGAGAGCGCGTACTTTGAGTGCGTTCACGAGATGAAGCTCATCATCGACCTCGTAGTAAAAAGCGGGTTGTCGTTTATGCGTTACTCGATCAGTGACACTGCCGAATACGGCGATTACTCAGTTGGCTCGCGCATCATTACTGAGGAAACCAAAAAAGAAATGCGGAAAGTGTTGACAGAGATTCAGAACGGCGAGTTTGCCAAAGACTGGATACTGGAAAACAAGGCGGGCAGACCGTCGTTCCTTGCCAAACGGCGCATCGAAAGTGAACATCTTGTTGAAAAGGTAGGAGCGGAACTTCGTGCGAAGATGAGCTGGCAAAAATAAGGAAAAAATATTGAAAAGTGACGTAATAAAAACCGGGGTGGAAAAAGCGCCCCACCGTTCACTCTTAAAAGCTATGGGCTATACCGACAGGCAGATTGCAAAACCTATCATCGGTATAGTCAATGCTTTTAACGAGATTGTTCCCGGACATATACACCTTCAGACAATCGCGCGCGCCGTAAAAGACGGCGTTCTGCAAAGCGGCGGAACTCCTGTGGAGTTCAACGTGATCGGCGTGTGCGACGGCATATCGATGGGGCATGTCGGAATGCGGTATTCCCTGCCTTCGCGCGAGATTATCGCCGACAGCGTGGAATGTATGGTTCGCGCGCACGCGTTTGACGCGCTGGTGTTTATTCCCAACTGCGACAAAATTGTTCCCGGGATGCTGATGGCGGCGGCGCGCCTTGACCTGCCGTCGGTGTTTGTGTCCGGCGGCCCGATGATGTCAATTGACGGGCTTGACCTGAGCAATGTTTTTGAGGCGGTCGGCGCGCACAAGGCAGGAAAAATCAACGATGACGAACTGCTGCGGATAGAGAACGATGCCTGCCCGAGTTGCGGCTCGTGCTCCGGTATGTTCACCGCCAATTCGATGAACTGCCTGTGCGAAGCTTTGGGAATGGCGCTGCCGGGTAACGGCACAATTCCGGCGGTGTACGCCGCGCGCTTGCGCCTTGCCAAGTCCGCCGGGGAAGCCGTTATGCGCCTTCTGGAAAGCGACATTAAGCCGTCGGATATAATGACCGAAACGGCGTTCCGTAACGCGCTGACGGTTGACATGGCGCTTGGCTGCTCGACGAACTCGGTTCTCCACCTTATCGCTATCGCGCACGAGCGCGGTATTGCAATAGACCTCAACATGATAAACGAAGTCAGCGCGGTAACGCCGACGCTCTGCAAGCTCGCTCCCGCCGGCCCGCACCACACGCAAGACCTTTTCCTCGCCGGCGGCGTGTACGCGGTGATACGCGAGCTGCTCGATGCCGGGCTTTTGAACGGCAGCGCGATGACGGTGCTGGGCAAGCCCTTTGCGGAAACGGCAAAGCCGTTCGCGATCAAAAACACGGACGTGATCAAAACGGTGAAAGCGCCGTACTCCCCGACAGGCGGGCTTGCCGTGCTGTTCGGGAACATTGCCAAAAACGGCGCGGTTGTTAAGCGCAGCGCGGTTCGCCGTGAAATGCTGTCTTTTTCCGGCACGGCGCGCGTGTTTGATTCTGAGGACGAAGCGATTGCCGCCATTTACGGCGGGAAGATCAACAAGGGCGACGTTGTCGTGATACGCTACGAAGGTCCGGCTGGCGGTCCGGGCATGCCGGAAATGCTGGGGCCAACCTCGGCGATTGCCGGAATGGGGCTTGACGCGGATGTCGCGCTCGTTACCGACGGGCGTTTCTCCGGCGCGACTCGTGGCGCGGCGATTGGCCACGTTTCACCGGAAGCCGCCGCCGGAGGCACAATTGCGTTTGTCCGCGAGGGCGACACGATTAAGATTGACATCAACAACAACAGCATTGAACTGCTGGTTGACGATGCGGAACTGGAACAGCGGCGCAAGACAACCGAAATCAAACGGAAAACCCCGCCCGCTGGCTACCTCCGCCGCTACGCGAAGAACGTGCTGTCTGCTGACAAAGGCGCGATCATTCCGTAAATTAATTGAGCGTTTTTTGAAGGTGAAAACGGAAGAGGCTGTTCCCCAAAAGCGAACAGCCTCTTTTCTTTTGTTATTGTTGTATAGAACCCGCCGTTTGCTACGCCGAGTTCTTACAAGTTAGCTCGTAGCTACAGGTTAGCAACTGTACCAGCAGAAATATTTATGGTACATTTTCCGCTAGCAAAAGTTACCCCATCACTGAAACCAGGTATGCTTATGAATGAAACCGTTGTCATGCCTGCAAATGACGGAGAAGTAGTATAATTAAAGGTTTCACTTGTCATAATGTACACAGTCATAGTAGTTGCTGCACCACTGCTATTGAAGGAAGCGAATTTGCCGCTACCCGTATTAATAGTATAGATTGGTATTGCTACCGTACCACTTGTAACCTGAATACCTTTCCAAGCTCCAACTAAAGCGCTTGCAGTTGTTATATCCTTAACGCCATACAAAGCTGTAGAACCCACTGTCCCTATGGCAAAGACATATTTCCCATCATAAT